>JAKSHU010000020.1 GCA_024399175.1 archaeon | reverse complement strand
TTGGCGTAGGCGATGTTCATTCCCTTCTCGGGGACCAGGTCGAGGGGGATGACCTCGGCCAGCTCGTCGACGACCTCCTCCAGCTCCCTGATGATGTCCACCTTGATGGAGTCCTCCTTCCTCGTGAGCCTGACGTTGGTGTTCACGACGGGGACTCCCTGTCCGATGGAGTACTGGGTCTCGATGGATCTCTGGATCATCTTCCTGGACTCGCTGACCGCGGTCACGAGGTCCAGTCCGTTCGCCATGTTGGCGGTGATGTACGCGGACAGGGTGCAGCCGGATCCGTGACCTGCCTTCTGCTTCAGACGGGGGTTGGTGATCTCGGTGATGTCCGCCGACAGATAGAGGTAGTCGGTGACCGTGTTTCCGGACATGTGGCCTCCCTTGAGGAGCACGGAGGAACCCTCCTTGCCGATTATCTCGCAGGCGTAGGCGACGTCGTCCTCGTTCTCGATGGTCAGTCCGGTGAGCCTCTCGGCCTCGTCCTTGTTGGGCGTGACCAGCTCGCAAATGGGAAGGAGTTTCTCCTTGAGTGCGCGGATGTAGGTCCTGTCGTAGAGGTCGTCGCCGACGGTGGCGACCATGACCGGGTCAACGATGAGGGGGGCCTCATGATCCTCGAGGACGTCGGCCACCACATTCACGATCTCTGCATTGTACAACATACCGGTCTTCACTGCTTTTATGTCACAGTCGGAGAGCACGGCCTCCAGTTGGGCCTTCACGGTCTCCGCCGGTAAAGGAAATATCTCGCTGACGCTGCAGGTGTTCTGCGCGGTGACAGCGGTGATGACTGTGGCGGCGTGGACTCCGAGAGCGGACATGGCCTTGATGTCGGCCTGTATGCCTGCGCCTCCGCAGGAGTCGGAACCCGCCACTGTTAATGCTGTTCTCATCGTGTCTGGATTGTTCACCACATTAAAAAGATGAACGGGTGGTTTTCCCCGCCAACCCCGTACGGTCAGAGCCACAGACTTTCTTATATTCGGCTAGCATATCACGCGCGATGGCAAAAACCAGCGTTCACTTCATCCTCAAGGGAAAGAGCGACTACAAGGATCTCGCTCCAATCTTCAGGGACATCCTCATGGGCACCCTGGAGACCGCTGACCAGGTTCCCGAGGAAGAGGAGTTCACAATGATCCTCAACCTCAACCTCGACGATCTCGAGCAGAACCGCAAGCCCGAGGGATACCTCAGGAAGGCCAGGGTCAGGATCGTCTTCCCGATGGACCGCAAGGAGTTCTTCGTCCAGAGCTACAGCCCCAAGAACGTCGACCTCGCCAGGATCAAGGCCGACATCTCCGACATCCTCGACAAGGCAGGAATCAAGTACGACTGCACCGAGGATGACGACATCAAGTTCGATCTCAAGGACTGAACCTTCCAGCTCTCAGGCAGGATGAGCTCTGCCATGCTTTTCAAAATCACAATGTGGAATCGTCTTTCCGATTCCCTTTTCTGACAATCATCTGTGGATCGCGGAACAGCCGTTCTGGAAACGATCTCCATTTGGAGATCTGGAGGAGAAACTGTCGGAAGGTGAGAGATCCCATCCCTCTGACCTTCCGGCCTATGGATTCAAAAGACTTGGACTATGGATGTGGATGTTGGTCTTCTGTCTCCAGAATATGGAAGCATCTTTCTTTATTTAATATTTGCTAATAACATTTTAGCAAATGAATCCAATCGAATGGTCCATCATACCCAGACGAAGGAAAATCGAGGGGATCACCGGAATCGTTCTGCGGTCGTGTCCTCAGTGCAGCTCGGGGGAGAAGGTGAGCTTGAGGGCGTTGGTGCTGTCATAGACGTGCGATTCGGTGAGGGTGTGGTCCATGTCCGTTAGGTTCCTCAGCACCCTGACGATGATCTGCGAGAACATCATGATCGTGGTCTGTATGTCCTGTGTCGTGAATCCATCCGGATTGACGAGCGTCATCGTGAGAGGATTTATGGAGGGCACTCCAATCTCCAGAGAGAACCACCTGTTCGAGTTCTTGCAGAGGGTCTCGAGGATGTCCGTGAGGTCCGAGTCCCCGTGCATCTGACAGAGCCAGTCCGCGAACCTCTGGGTCGCGACCCCGAAGAGTCTTTCGAGATTGAAATGGCGATGCTGGGCGGCCAGATGCTGGAAGTGGATCGCATGCTTGACCGCATGCTCCGGATCGGTCCAGATGAGCCTGAGCGAGTCACTCATGAGGTCATCGCAGGGTTTGTATCCGTTGTCTACACCGAATATCTGCACGGCATCCAGATGGATTCCGCCCGAATCGCCCCCCCCCCCTTTGAGCCCTGCGGGCGCTTATCAGACCCAGCCCTACCAGATTGTGGACACAGTCGGAGATCGTTGATAGGGGGACCGACAGCTGTTCCGACAGGGTCTTCATACTGGTCCCGTCATTCCGGAGAAGGTGGTCCATCACCGACACGTCCAGTCCCTTGTGGATGGGGATGAATCTCCTACCGTTCCAGTAGATGCGGAATACTGGATCATGTTCCAGACCATATTCGGTGGCGTGATGGTTCGTCCTGCTGCTGGGGCGACACAGGTCGAGTCTGACGACCCCTCCGTCCTGTCCGTCGGGTTCCACGTCACCGACCACGAGCGGGACGTTGAAGGACGGGATCCTGCCGAGGTAGGCTCCGCAGAGGATGCCTGCGCCATGAAGAAGTGTCTCGATGTTCACCGTTGCATGACCGAACGTGATTCTGAGTTTCAGGGGCATTCTTCCGACGACCTCTATCGTGGCTATGCCCGATTTCCTGAAAAGCTCGGTCAGGTTGTCGACGCCCTCGTCGACCGATGCAGGATTCAGGAGGTCGCATCCGGAGACACCGATCCACTCCAGCGTCTCTCTGATCAGGGGATTCAGTGAAAGTCCGTTGGAACCCACTACATTTAGCAACTGTCCGATGATGTATCTGAGATACAGATCATGTCCTGAGACTTCTTGCCCGAGTATTGAGAACGGATCTGACGATGTGCTGGATGGCTCCTCCGTGCGGACCAGCAGGCTGCCGGCGATCGAGAACGAGCCTCCGTTGCCCTTCCTGTCCGGGTCGTCTCTCCTGACAAGTCCATCCTTCTCCATTTTCGTGATGGATGTGGAGATCGTCGAACGTGGAAGACCCGTGACGTTCGCGATGTCGGTGAATCTGCAGCATCCTCCCTCCAGAGCATTAGCTATCCTCATCTGTATGGGATTGTCGATGATCCGGTATCCGGAACCCGTGAGGTATAGCATAAAACCGCTCAATATGTAAACATTTGACCGTCTCGATTTATACGTTACCGCAAAAATAGTTCATACCTTACGAAATGTAGTTCACAGAATCCGTGATTTTGTTCATAGAATTTGTGATTAAATTCATTGTTTTTGTAGTGAAACCACATCATTAAATGTAATTGTCCACAAATTGTCTGCCGCTTTAGAGAACAGAGTCTCGCGTGCGCAAGGATGTCCATTCGGGATGGATGTCTGCGCCGTAAGCGATGGTCCCGGTCCCCGGGACCGTTGAGAGGTATCAGCATGGATAAGAAAATGATGCAGATCATTGCCGTCGTGGCCGTGATCGCCGTCGTGGCCGTCGCCGCGGTGGTGGTCGTCGGACTCGGTGGCAAGGGCGACACCGAGTACACCCTGACCTACGAGGTCAACGGTGGAAACGACATCGCCGACGCAAAGTTCACCAAGAACACGGAGACGTTCGAACTGACGACTCCGACGAAAGAGAACGCCACCTTCCTCGGATGGTATGACAACTCCGCATTCAGCGGATCGGTCATCACCAAAATCGTGAAGGGAACCGAGAGGAACATCACTGTCTACGCCAAGTGGCAGCTCAACCTCACCTCGATCCCCTCCGCAGGTGATTTCAACAACAACACCAACATCACCACCACCTTCTCCGAGAGCACTCCTGATTCCGAGAGGATTGTCTCCACCGAGATCATCAGTGCCATCTCCGAGGGAAAGACCCTCACCATCGAGAACAAGGTCGACGGAAAGACCACCCTCGCATGGACCTTCAACGGTGCGGCCAGTACCAACGACGGATATGACTCCGGCAAGGCTGTCAGCACCAAGGTCGACATCGACACTACGACCCACGCGGCGGAGAAGAAGATCGTCCTCGCGTTCGATTTCGAGGGAAAGCTCCCCTACGAATCCACCATCCGGGCCTATGTCGGCGACCAGTTCCCCGCAGGAACCCTCGTCTCCGTCCAGAACGAGAATGATTCCAATGACATCGGACAATACGAGGTCGACGCACAGGGTTACATCGAGTTCACCATCGACCACTGTTCCGACTGGAACCTCACGATGTACATCACCCTCCAGTTCAATGCCAACGGGGGAGTCTTCACTGTCGACGGTGCCGAGAAGGAGGCCATCGTGATCGGAGGAGACTACGGTTCCGCGGTCCCCGCCGGAATCCAGCTTCCCAAGAGGGCAGGATACTCTCTCGCAGACGGTTTCGAGTGGGACAGGCCCGTTCCCGCAACCTTCGAAGAAGTGGCCGAGTTCACCGCACAGTGGCACGCTGTCGCATACCAGGTCCTCTTCAACAGCAACGGAGGATCCTCCGTGACCCCCGCAGGTTTCGACATCGAGACTCCTGTGGCATCCTTCGCATCGTCTACCAGGGATCACTACACCTTCGCAGGATGGTATGACAACGCGGACCTCTCCGGAGAGCCCGTGACCTCCGTCCCCGTCGGACACGTGGGAGACATCCAGCTCTTCGCCAAGTGGACTGCGACGCCCTTCGCGATCAACTACCATCTCTTCGATGGAACCAATGCGGCCGCCAACCCCTCGACCTACACCGTCGAGTCCAATGTGACCCTTGCAGCAGCAACCAGGGAGCATTACAACTTCCTCGGATGGTACGACAACGCAGACTACACCGGAGAACCCGTGACTGCCATCGTTCCCGGAACCTCCGGAGTGCTGGATCTTTACGCACTCTATTCCTTCGTCACCTACACCGTGAACTTCGATACCCAGGGCGGAAGTGCCGTGGAGGCTATCGAGTTCAACGTCGAGACTCCTGACTTCGACCTGCCCGCCACCTCTGTCAAGGCAGGTTTCGCATTCGTCGCCTGGTACACCGGAGATACCTTCTCCGAGACCTCGATCATCACCCAGATCATGAGAGGAACCGGTGCGGACATCACCGTCAAGGCACAGTGGGGTGCGAACAACGCAACCCTCGTCACCACCCTTGACGGTACATCTTACGAGGTTTCCAACGTCACTGCCAGGATCGGAGATACCTCCGTCCCCATGCAGACCAGGTCCGTCGGACACTACTATCTCGAGAGTTCTTCCGAATTCCCCATCCAGAACGGAGACGTTGTCGAGTTCTACTCCGGATCCAAACTCCTCGGAAGTCAGACCGTTTCCAATGGTGTGGCAAACCTGAACGTCGCCCTCCACAGCGTACAGTTCTTCACCACCTCCGTCGACCTGTACATGGTGCAGGTCGTCCTTGACGGAGATGTCTGTCTCGTTCCCCCGGTCGCTCCCGTCCGCGAGGGATACAACTTTGTCCGCTGGGATAGCGAGGTCGGTGCCGCCTTCGGCTTCGAGACTCCGATCAACGGAACCGTCACACTCCTTGCAAAGTGGGAACCCATCGTCTACACTGTCACCTACAACCTCAACGGCGGTACCAACCACCCCGAGAACCCTGCAGAATACACCATCACCGATCTCACCAAGCCCCTGCAGATCGCAAACAAGGCCGGTTACACCTTCGATGGATGGTTCGGCAACGCAGAGTTTACCGGAGAGGAGATCTCCCAGATCTCCCACGGAAGCACCGGAGATATCACGGTTTACGCCAAGTTTGTTCCCAGGAGCTACACCCTGACTTACAACACCATGGGCGGATCCGCAGTCAGCCCCCAGTCCTTCACCATCGAGTCCGAGACCTTTGCCCTGGCCACCGGTTCCCAGAAGGATGCGTACACCTTCGCAGGATGGTACGCCGACAGGGAATGCACCGGCGAAGCAATGACCCAGATCGTCACTGGAACCTCCGGAGACATGACCATCTACGCCAAGTGGACTCCTGTCGAGTACACCATCACCTACGTGGTGAACGGCGGAACCGCAGTCGCTTCCGGCAGCTACAACATCGAGACTCCGACCTTCGATCTCACCGCAGTGACCACCAAAGACGGATTCGCATTCGGCGGCTGGTACAGCGACGAGGCACTCGTCCACCCTGCAACCCAGGTCTCCCTCGGAAGCATTGGCGACAAGACCTTCTATGCCAAATGGGGACCCAACAACCTCTCCGTCAGCATCAAGCTCGATGGAGTGGCATCCGCCGCAAACCACGTCGTCACCGCGACCGATTCCTCCTCCAACTCCCTGAACCTCTCCAAGGAGTCCAACGGACAATACAGGGTCTTCAGTAGCGACGCACTGCCTGTCGTGAACGGACAGGTCTACACCATCTCTGTCGACGGAAAGAACGTCGGAAGCATGACTGTCGCAAACGGAATCGCAGACCTCACCGTCGACTTCTGGACCTTCTCCTTCTCCTCCACCGGAGGAAGCTCCGTTGCAAACATCATCGTGTTCAACGGAGAGACCGTGCCCGAACCCATCGCACCCACCAAACAGGGATACAACTTCGTCGCATGGCTCAACGCCGCAGGAGGATCCGCATACGACTTCGCCACCCCCGTGACCGCCACCAAGAACGTCGTGGCATCCTGGGAGGCCGTCACCATGACCGTGACCCTCTCCAACAACTACGGCGAGGCAGGCAACTTCGGAACCGGATCCCAGACCTACGGTCAGGCCTACTCCATCACCGGAACCCCCGTCCGTGCGGACTACGAGTTCCTCGGATGGTTCACCGCCGCCGTCGGCGGAACCCAGGTCGTTCCCGGAACCACCGTCGTCACCGCGACCGAGGACCACACCCTCTACGCCCACTGGCGCGGAGCGGAGGTCGTCGTCACCTTCAACAGCAACAACGAATCTATCCCCACGACCCCCGTCACCACCCTCTGCTACATCGGTGATGGATACGTCCTCGCCGGCACCCCTGTCTGTGCGGGACACACCTTCAACGGATGGTTCACCGCCGCCGTCGGCGGAACCCAGGTCACCGCGGAGACCCTCGTGACCAACGCAGACGAGCACACCCTCTACGCACAGTGGACCGTCCAGACCTTCGTCGTCACCATCAACCTCTCCGGAGGAACCATCGCGGCGACCCCCGCAGGCTGGGCCGCAGGCGCCACCCCCGGAACCTACACCAAGTCCTTCGCGTACGGAACCCTCGATTCTGCGATCTACTCCGATTTCGGTGCAAGGCCCGAGAAGCCCTACTTCAGCTTCACCAACTGGGAGTGCGGAAGGGGCGCAGTCCTCCTCGGAGAGGGATTCACCCTCGAGGCCATGTACAGGCTCACAACCTACAGTATCGCATACAACGCCAACGGCGGTACCGGAAGCGAGAGAGGATCATACGTCGTCCTCGGCGAGACCACGGACTTCCTGAAGCCCGAGTCCATCACCAGGGACGGAAAGCTCTTCGGAAGCTGGAACACCGCAGCTGACGGCAGCGGAATCGAGGTCGGAAGGCTCTTCGAGGTCACCTCCGCATTCATCGATCTCAATGTCGACGGAACCATCACCCTCTACGCCCAGTGGGTCGACGGATACTACACCGCACATGTCGGAGACAGGTTCGTCGGAACCGCCGTCACCAAGCAGAGCCAGAGCGGCACCCCCATCGTGATGAACACCGTCCTGGTCGTCGTCAAGGCCGATGCCGAGCACTACACCGTCCAGATCATGACCCAGTATCCCGGACTCTCCGAGCCCGTTCCCGAGGGCCTCGAGGAGTTCGATCAGGGTCACTGGCCCAGTCTCATCACCCTCGAGGAGGCTAACATCACCTCCCGTACCCCCTCCGAGGTCGTCAGCGTGGACTTCACCAAGAACGGTGTCGCCGGCAGGCAGTCCGTGACCCAGTACACCTTCAACCTGGGCGGTGTCGAGAACACCGTCAGGTACGATGACGAGGAGTTCTGCATCTACTACAAGCAGGAGGGCACCGTCATGGGTATGTACATCTACAGTGAGATAACCCTCACCGGATTCTCCAGTGCGGTGTACTCCCACTACGACAACGACAGCCACCGCATCACCTACCAGTCCGAGATCGGCAACACCTCCGGACAGGTCACCAGGAGTCAGAGCCACTACTCCGACCTCAACGACATCGGATTCGCCGCTCCCTCTGGAATGAGGTTCGCCGGCTGGTACTACGTCTCTCCCGTTGACATCGACGAGTTCATCGCCCTCAAGAACAGCAACTACTCCGCGTACTACGAGAGCATCACCAGTGACGGTATCCTCTTCGACCCCAGCATCGCCACCATGAGCGACATCACCGTGTTCGCCGTATGGCGCGAGATCACCATCGAGAACACCAACATCAACTGGACTCTCACCAACATGCCTTCCGCGTTCACCATGACCCTCGACGGCGAGAACGCCCTCGACGTCAGTGGAGAGGTCGGAGACAGGATCGTCTTCGACGGCGGATCCGATTGGTACTACGACAACGCTGCCCATGAGTTCACCTTCCGCTACGGAGGCGAGATCTGGTTCGCCAAGGTCAGGGACACCTCCGGATGCTCCGCTGAACTGGTCGACGGCAAGTTGAACGTGGTGCTCAACAGTAAGAACGGCCTCGGCAAGTTCGACGTCAACGTGAACTTCTATCAGGCTCAGCCCGACTACATGGGATACGCCCCCAGCATCGGCGACTCCTTCACTTACTCCAACTCCCGCGGAGGACAGAGCACCTACCGCGTCACCGGCTTCGGCGAATTCGGAAACTACGAGTACCTGAGGCCCGGAGATGACCCCGACTACCCGATGACCGAGTACATCGGATACTACCCCGAGTCGTTCAACGGCATCCCGTCCACGGCCGTCGTCACCGAGGGATCCTGGGACTTCAACGGAAGCTCCGTGCGCTGCTACGTCGTCACCAACACCGTCTTCAGACAGTACTCCGGAGTCTCCGAGACCACCACGGAGAGGACCTACGTCGGAATCGCCGACGGTCTCGTGTACTCCTCTCCCAGCCACTACCTCGTATCCAAGACCGTGTCCAAGGCCGCTCTCCCGCTCGTGACCGTCAACTTCCACGTCGATGAGCACAGCTACATCAGGGCCGGTATGTACGACGACGGTTCCTATGGTTACGACGTCACCTACAAGCTCTACACCCTCGACACCATCCAGGCCATCGGAGGCGGAATCTACTCCGTCACCGGTCTCGCCCTCACCCCCGGAGGCTCTATCGTCTACACTCTCAACGGAGATGACCTCGTCGTCGACGGAGCCATCGACATGGCGAACGTCCGTGACGGCGTCCTCGATCTGTATGTGATAACCTTCGCTCCTGGAGCAACCGTAACCATCTCCGGAAACGGTGGTGTCAACGACGCCGGACTCTCCAATGCGAGCTTCTTCCAGGTGTACAACTCCGGTTCCCCCGAGGCTAGCACTGTGGTCCTCTATCCCGACCAGTTCGGGTTCACCAAGAACGGTCAGGCGGCCGTCGGGTTCATCATCCCCGGTGTGGACGGAGTGAAGAACAGTATTACTCTCGAAGCTGTCGACGGCAGTAATTTCAGCCTGTACGACCTCTATGTGTCGTCCGGTGTCTGTACCCTCGTTTCAACCGGCGTGTACTGGCAGTCCTACGGTGGGGAGAAGCTCGTCGTCGGCTCCGGATACACCGTACCCATCACGCTCGTCTACGGTGACAGTGCAACCGTGACCTACAACGCCAATGGTGGTGTCGGTTCGAACGTCAACGACCTGGTGCCTGCAGGTGAGGGAACCTTCGTTCTCCTTGAGAACAACACCTTCACCAAGGTGAACAACAAGTTCCTCGGATGGGGACTCACCGCTGACGCGACCGAGTTCTTCGAGGCTGGATCCATCAGCAGCACCCTCAGGGAGAACTTCATTGACTGTGCAGTCACCCTCTACGCCCTCTGGGCACCCTGCTTCACTGCGGAGTTCCAGTACTCCAGTGAAGTCTTCCAGGACCACCTGAGCCCGGTGCAGATGTTCTGCGACGGCGTCACCGCCAACGCCCTGCCCTCTCTTCGTTTCAACAGTGGTTACGATGACGGATGCTTCCTCGTCGGATGGAAGGTCCTCACCGAAAGCGGTTGGGTCCTGTACTCTGCAGATCACGGTTTAGGCTACACCTTCTCCGAGGATCTTGTCGGGCAGACCTTGGTCTTCCACGCAGTCGTTCACGACTACAACGAGCAGGATGACCGTCCCGTCAGGATTACCATTAACAATGGAAGTTACGCCTATCATCTCGAAGTCAACGGTTCAATGGGATCCGGATTCATGGATGTCGAGCCTGGAATCACGTTCCAGCTCCCCAAGTCGACCTTCACCAGTGACGCCGCAAGGTTCATCGGATGGAACACCGCTGCTAACGGAAGCGGAACCGCCTACGCGGACTGTGCCGTTCTTAACGGAGTCACCGAGGACTTCACCCTCTACGCTCAGTGGGAGGTCGCCAAGTCTATTTCCTTCTATGGGGATTATGAGGGTGATTACAACTGGATTTCCACGGACTGCACGTACGAGGACTCCGTAGTGCTCCCCTCCACCATCGACTTCCACGGATTCGCTCTGCTCGGATGGATCTTGTACGGCGAGGACCGTGTTTACGAACCCGGATCCGTCGTTGCAATTGGAGGTGACACTAACTTCATCGCACAGCTCGGTGTGAATGTTAACTTCCTCAAGAACCATGAGGGCGCTAACATTACCGGCTCCATGAGCAGCATAGTCGTTCCGTACGGCGATTACTATGAGCTCCCCGTGGTGCCCTTCGTAGATTCCTCGAACACCGAGTTCGCGTGCGGCTGGTCCTTTGATTCCAATGCCGGTTGGGATAACTTCTACGCTCCTGGAGCGGGGGTCGAGTTCGACGGCGGTATAGCCAATCTGTACGCTGTCTGGGACAAGTGCACCACCGTCCACTTCGATGCCGGAGAGGGCAGTGGAACCATGGCGGACATGCACTTCGCCATGAACATCGGAGCTGAAGCGCCTGAGTGCACCTTCACCGCCCCCGCAGGCAAGGTGTTCCGTTGCTGGCTCTGGACCGATATCGATGAGAACGAGCACGAGTACTACCCCGAGAGTTGGCTCGACTTCGGACTCTATAATGTCACCCTCGTCGCCCAGTGGGAGGAAGACTGGTAAACAATCTTACGGCCCTCATGGGCCGGTTTCAATTTCAAAAGGTGAATCAAATGGGATTCTTAGACAAAATAACCAGCAAGACCATCACTAAGGCATCAAACAAGATGGCGGACAAGATCTCCGACGGAATCGTCAACGGACTCTTCGGAAGCAAGAAGACCCAGGACGCTCCCGCACAGCAGGAGCCCGTCCAGGCGGAACCCGCACCTGTCGCACAGCCCGCACCCGCGGAGCCCCAGGTCGTCGTCCAGCAGCCTGCAGAGCCCCAGGTGGTCTACGTCAACGCAGGACAGCCCCGTGCCGCAAACATCCCCTCCGCAGAGGAGATGGAGAAGCTCATGGGCATGGCATACAACACCAAGAGGTGCCCCAACTGCCAGGCAGTCTGCATGAACTCCCCCGTGGAGTGTCCCTACTGCCACGCGGACCTCAAGGGTGTCAAGCCCATGACCCCCGAGGAGCTCGAGGCTCTCGAGTAAACATCTTACGGCCCTTCGGGGCCATTGTTTTATCATTGATCCTTTGGAACCGTGACGGATCGATCCCGGATCGGAAGGGTGGAAAAAGTGGAATGAGGGCCCGGAGGCCCTGTTTGTTTCACTGGTTGAGAAGGACGTCCCAGCACTTCTCGAAGAGCATGTCCTTCTGCCTGACCGCGGTCTCCCTGTCGAACAGTTCCTGCAGGGAGATGGCGAGCTGCACGTCGGTGGATGCGGGGGAGGTTCCTCCGTAGGAGTCCCTCCTCTCGACGCACGCCTTGACGGAGATGGCGGTGAACACATCCTCCTCGATGAGGGGGGAGTATCCCTTGAACTGCTCGAGGGTGAGATCGTCAAGAGCGATCTTCTGGGACTCGCAGAACCTGACAGCCTCTCCGACGATTCCATGTGCCTCCCTGAAGGGGATTCCCTTGGTGACGAGGTAGTCGGCGAGGTCGGTGGCGTTGATGAATCCCTTCCTGGTGGCCTCGAGCATGTTTCCGTCGTTGACCTTCATGGTCGCGACGACCTTGGCCATGATGTTGGCGCAGTCGGTGACGGTCTGGATGGAGTCCATGACGGCCCTCTTGTCCTCCTGGAGGTCCCTGTTGTAGGAGAGGGGCAGTCCCTTGGTGGTGACGAGCATCGTGACTAGTCCGCCGATGACCGCTCCGGTCTTTCCCCTGACGAGTTCGCAGATGTCGGGATTCTTCTTCTGGGGCATGATGGAGGATCCGGTGGAGTACCTGTCGTCCATCGTGACGAATCCGAACTCCTGGGAGGACCAGTAGACAAGCTCCTCGCAGATGGAGGAGAGGCTGATGGCCGCCTGGGAGGCGTCGAAGGCGAGCTCGGTGACGAAGTCCCTGGATCCGACGGTGTCCATCGAGTTCTCGGTGGGGTCCCTGAATCCGAGGAGGTCGGAGGTGAGCTTCCTGTCGATCCTGTAGGTGGTTCCGGCGAGTGCCGCGGATCCGAGGGGACACTTGTTCATCCTCTCGACGGCATCCATGAACCTGTCGGCGTCCCTGCCGAACCTGAACGCATGTGCCAGCATGTGCTGTGCGAGGGTCACGGGCTGGGCGTGCTGCATGTGGGTGAAGCCGGGGAGGACGGTCTCCGCATTGTTCTTGGCGACGTCCTGCAGGGATGCGATGAGCCTGTCGATGGCGTCGACGGCGTTGAGCGCGGCATCCCTGAGGTACATCTTGAAGTCGGTGGCGACCTGGTCGTTCCTGCTCCTTCCGGTGTGGAGCTTTCCTCCCGCCGGGCCGATCATCGCGGTGAGCTTGACCTCGATGTTGGTGTGGATGTCCTCGAGGGTGTAGTCCATGTCGAGCTTTCCGTCCTTCAGGACCTGGGCGAGCTCCCTGAGTCCCTTGGTGATGGCGTCGGCATCCTCCTCGGGGATAATCCTGCAGGCCTTCAGCATGCGCACGTGGGCGAGGGACCCCATGATGTCGTAGAACGCCATCCTGGAGTCCACGTCGAGGGACGAGGTGAACTCGAGGGTCCCCTCGTCCATACCCTCCTCGAACCTGCCGGACCAGAGTGCCTTTCCTGCCATGGGGATCACTGCTTCTTGGACTTGTGGGCCCTGGCTGCGGTCTGGTCGGGAAGTCCCCAGACGTAGATGAATCCCATCGCGGCCTTGTGGTCGAAGGTGTCCACGGTGTCCTTGGAGTAGGTTGCAAGTCCGGTGTCGTAGAGGGAGGTGGGGGACTTCCTTCCGACGACGGTGACGTTACCCTTGTAGAGCTTGACGCGGACGATTCCGTTGACGAACTTCTGGGTCTCGTCGATGAACGCGTTGATGGGCTCCCTGAGTCCGCCGAACCACTGTCCGTCGTAGACCATCCTGGTGAACTTCTGCTCGATTCCCCTCTTGAAGTCGAGGACCTCGCGCTGGAGGGTCATGGCCTCGATTGCCTTGTGGGCGGTGATGATGGTGACTGCTGCAGGGCACTCGTAGGTTTCGCGGGACTTGATTCCGACAAGCCTGTCCTCGACGTGGTCGATCCTTCCGACACCGTTGTCACCGGCGATCTTGTTGAGCTTCTCGATGAGCTCGACTCCGTCCATCCTCTTTCCGTCGAGGCACACGGGGATTCCGTGCTCGAATCCGATCTCGACGTAGGTGGGGGTGTTGGGTGCCTTCTCGGGGTCGACGGTGTGTGCCCAGACTCCCTCGGGGGGCTCCTCCCATGCGTTCTCGAGTGCACCGCACTCGCAGGATGCTCCCCAGAGGTTCTCGTCCCTGGAGAAGGGGCTGCTCTTCTTGGCCTTGATCTCGATTCCGTGCTCGGCGGCGTAGTCGATCTCGTCGTCCCTGGTGGCGATCCATTCCCTCTGGGGGGCGATGATCTTCAGGTCGGGGTCCTGGGCCTTGATTCCGGCGTCGAACCTGACCTGGTCGTTTCCCTTTCCGGTGCATCCGTGGGCGATGTACTTTGCGCCCTCCTCGTGTGCGATCTTGACAAGGGTCTTGGCCATCAGGGGCCTGGCGATGGCGGTGGACAGGGGGTAGATGTCCTGGTACATTCCGTTGGCCTTGACGAGGGGCCAGACGTACTCCTCGACGAACTCCTTCCTGACGTCGAAGAAGTCTGCGCGGATGGCTCCGTTCCTGTATGCGCGGTCGACGATCTCCTTTCCGTCGGCCTCGGGCTGTCCGACATCGACGGAGATGGCGACGACATCGACGTTGTAGTTTTCCTGGAGCCAGTGGATGTCGACGGAGGTGTCGAGTCCACCGGAGTATGCAAGGACGACCTTGTCGCGCTTGCCGTTGTTAGCAGAAGTGCTGT
>JAKSHU010000002.1 GCA_024399175.1 archaeon | reverse complement strand
CGTTCGAGTGCGGAGGTCCCTCCTTCATCAACGCCATCTCCCCCTGTCCCAGGGGATGGAGGTTCGACTCCAGCGACACCATCGCGATCTCCAAGCTCGCGGTGGAGACCTGTGTCTGGCCCCTCTTCGAGGTCGTCAACGGCGAGTACAGCCTGTCTCCCGAGTCCCAGAGGATCGCCGACGGAAAGGTCGAGAAGAAGCCCATCACCGACTGGTTCAACTCCCAGGGAAGGTTCAAGCACCTCAAGGACGAGAGGTGGGCAGATGTCGTCGAGGACATCCAGGTCGACATCGACAAGAAGTGGAAGAAGCTGATCAAGCTCTGCGACCTCTGAAACTCCAAAACTTAACCAGGGCCCGCCACGGGCCCCAAACCGTGGCATCCTTCTTCATTTCATTTCCCGCGTTTTATATGCGATGTCCGTGATTCGGAGTCGATGAAACAGAGGTTCGACATCGATTCCGTGGCAACCACTTTCAGTCTCTCGAGGACCGACGGGTGCGAGAGGCTCGTGGAGCACTGCAGGGAGGTCGCAAGGGGCCGTGCATACACCTGGGATGATGCACTGCATCACGACTTCGACATGTCTGCCGAGTTCCAGGAATGTGAGTCGGATCTGGAATATGCCGGTCGGACCCTCCAATACCTTTCCTTCACGAGTAGGGATGCGGTCCTCGGCCAGCTGGGAATGGGGGATCACCCCGTGTTCAAGGTGGATGGGTCGTGCAGCGCACATTCCGATTTTCCCGTGAGAGGGGACCATCTCCCCTTCTCCGACGACACGTTGGAGGCCCTGGAGGATGTGCAGGACGCGATGCTGGTCGGATGTCCCCCGTTCCTTGTCAATCTCGCGTGGAGGGACCTTCTCTCCGGGGATGAGGCAGGGGTGGACAGGGCCCTCGAGATATTCCACATGCTCCACAGGATTCTGGTATGCAGGGAATATGGATGGTTCGCGGACGATGACTGGGACGACTACACCTGGTACATCCTGGTGAAGAACTCGATGAAGCCCGAATACTGCATCCTGTACTACTACCTCGTCAGGAATGGATGGTTCCATGGGAACAAGGTGGAGATGCTGGAATATGTCGAGAGATACTTCGAGATGACCTGTTTCTATCGTCTGTGCTCGTGTGATTACGACGTGTCCCCCGAGGAGCTCCTGAGGAGATACGAGGAATCCCGCAGCCAGGAGGACCTAAGGGAGCTGGCCCTGTACCACTACGAGCGCACGGGCGGTGCGGAAAGGTACAGGTGGTCGGAGAGGCTTTTCGAGCTGTTCCCCGGTGACATCTATGCCGATGCATTGCACTTCCACTATCTCAAGGACCAGGGCCTTCCCACCGAGGAGCATCTGGACAGGTGTCTGCTCACAGGAGACTCCCTGTACATGCTGGGGTGCTTCTGTCAGCTGAGACCGGATGTCCCGGACCATCTGAGCAATGCGGCCGGGTACTATCGGCGTGCCATCGAGTTCGGCAGCACGGATGCGATGCTGGATCTCGGCATGATGCATCTTCTTGGGGACGGCGTGGAGAAGGACATCGCAAAGGCGGAGGGACTCTTCCTCGCCGCCATCCGTGAGGACCGCGGGGCGGCTGCGTATCTCGCGAACCTCTACCACGACTGCGGACAGCCTGGGTCGAAGGCACTGGCACTGTACTATTACGTCCAGTGCTCGCTCGACTTCCGCGACTGGGGATGGGTCAGTCATCCCGAGAATCTCGAGAGGAGTTTCGAGCTCGTGAGGGAGGATGCCGAATCGGGCGATGTGATCGCGCAGGTTATGCTCTCCCTGTGGGCGGACAACCTCGTGGGGGACTTCGGAACCTCCGATGAGTGGCTGGAGATGGCCCTGCAACAGGACGATCCCCTGGCGAACCTCATCGTCGCGTGGAGGTCGATGCATGACGGTGACGTCAGGGGCCCCGAACTGCCCGTACATTTGGAGAAGGCACTGAAGCGCGAGTTCGTCGACGCCCTTGTGATCAAGGGGGTCCTGCAGCAGATCGGGGACGGGTCACTGGAGGAGTTCTGCGAGAGATGTCGGCACGAGGACGAGGACTCCTCCTGCGATCCCGAGGAGTGAACAGTTCTCAGAAAGCCAGAAAGAGAATGAATCCGACAATCGCACCGATGAGCGATGTCGAGGCGTTGTTGGTGTACTTGCTGATATAACCCCTGTTCTCCAGCAGTGCGCCGAGGATACTGTCCATCACGTTGCCGACCATTCCCGCGACGGCGATGACGAGGAACCTCAGAGTGCCAAGACCCAGCGGGTCGTCGTGGAACACGATCAGGTAGCTGACGAGGGCGAAGGCCAGGGCTCCGAGGAACGAGGTGGCGAACCCGTAGGCGGACACTCCTCCGTTGGGTCCCGGCTCTATCTGTTTCAGAGTGGTGATCATGTATGTCTTCTTGGCCCACATTCCCGTCTCGCTGGCGACGGTGTCCGAGCAGGACACGGCGAGTGCGGACAGGAACGCGACGGCCAGATACGGGCCCTCGGAACCGGTGAGGAATTGAACCAGTGCGATGATCGTGGGGATGAGGCCCACACCCAGGATGTTCAGGGTGCTGCGTTCGCCCTTCCTCCCTTCCTGTAATCCCAGTCTGACCTTCTCCTTTATCTTCCACTTGGTGGCCACGAACGCGATTATGGGGAACAGGAAGAACGGGATCTCCCACCAGATGCCGGTGCTGAACCCTATGACCTCGGCGAGGACGAACGCCGTGACGGCACCGCCCTGAGTCATCAGATTCTTCCTGTAGGCGAAGACGCACAGAAGGATGGGAAGGATGATGATGGCCGCAGTCTCGACAAGCGTGGTCATTTCAGTAAACCGTCCGTGAGTTGTGATAGATGGTCAGCGGACCTTCTCCAGAAGCTTGGTGGCATCGGCGATGCACTGGGCACGGTCCTGCTGGGGGAGGTACATGACCTTTCCCTGGGGGTAGAGGGTGACTTCCTTGCCCTCCCACTCGAAGACGAGGATCATCTCGTCCTTCTCCTTGATGACGCATCCCTCCGCCTCGAGGATCTGTGCGGCGTGCTCGATGTCGATGTCGAGGATGTCCGCGGAGATGGCCATGAGGGCCTTCCCGCCGCAGAGGCGGGCGGTGGTGAATCTCATCTCAGCGACCTCAGGAGTTCCGCGCACTTCTCGTGGAACTCGTCGATGCCGGACATGTTGTCGACCAGGTGGTCCGACAGTGCCAGCACGTTCCCGAGTCCCCAGGAGAGCTCCCTCTCGTCCCTCTCCCTGAACTCGTCGGGGTTGGCAGGGGCGTCCGCCCTCTGTCTCTTCACGAGCCTCTCATACCTGACGGCGGGGGAGGCGTGGATGGCGATGATGGTCACGTCGCCGCCGAGCCTCCTGAACGAGTTGACCTCGTCCATGCTCCTGCAGCCGTCGATGATGCAGATGTCTCCCTGCACCCTCTCCATGACCCTCCTGGCCCACACGTCGGGGCCGAACTCCTCCCTCTGTCCGCTGGCGTACTGGCCGACGGAGAGTCCCCTGGACTCCGCGCCGGAGGATGCGTAGCACTCCCTGACGACGTCGCCCATGGTGATGGAGGGGATCCCCTCGCTCCTGCAGGCGTTGAGGAACTCCTCCTTGCCCGCTCCGGGCATTCCGGCGGTGACGATGAGCCTCATGGTGATCAGATGAGGTTGTCGGAGATGTTCATCAGGATGCGGTCGCAGTAGACGCACCTGAGCTTGGCGGGGCAGCGTTCCTCGACGAAGAACTTGGGGGTGACGGGCTCGCCCTTGTTGGTGATGCAGTTGGGGTTGCTGCACTTGACGAGTCCCACGACGGTGTCGGCGAGCTTGACGTCGAACTTCTCGGCCACGTAGTAGTCCCTGATGATGGAGATGGTGGCGAGGGGTGCGATGAGGGCGATCTTGGAGACGGCGATGTGGTCGAGCTCCATGTCCTCCAGCTTGACGATGTCCTTCCACTTCATTCCCTCCTTGGTGGTGGAGACGTGGATTCCGATGCTGATGGTGGAGTCGACGTTGTTCTCGTTGACGCCGAGGATCTTGAGGACGCTGCGCGCCTGTCGGTCGGTGATGTGGTCGATGACGGTTCCGTTCCTGATCGGGGGGATCTTGATGTCCTCCACCTGGGGTGCCTGGGTCATCACATCTCACCTCCCATGATGGCGCAGAGGATGGCCATCCTGACGGGGACTCCGTTGAAGGCCTGCTGGAAGTATCTCGCGTGGCGGGTGCTGTCGACCTCGGTGGCGATCTCGTTGACCCTGGGGAGGGGGTGCATGACGATGAGGTCGTCCTTGGCGTCCTTGAGGATGGCGTTGTCAATCCTGTAGGTTCCGGCGACCTTCTGGTACTCGGTGGGGTCGGGGAACCTCTCCTTCTGGATCCTGGTGACGTAGAGCACGTCGGCCTCGTCGATGGCGTCCTCCAGGTTGGAGGTCCTGATGGGATTGCATCCCTTGGACTTCAGGCTGTCCACGATGTCCTGGGGCATCTGGAGGCTCTCGGGTGCGACGAGGGTGAGCTTGACTCCGAACATGGTGAGGGCCTGTGCCAGGGTGTGGACGGTCCTGCCGTACTTCAGGTCGCCGACGAGGGCGATGTTGAGGCCGTCGAGGGTTCCCTTGGCCTCCTTCATTGTGAAGAGGTCGAGGAGCATCTGGGTGGGGTGGGATCCTGCCCCGTCTCCTGCGTTGATGACAGGCTTGTTGGAGACTTCCGCGGCAAGCCTGGCGGCTCCCTCGTAGGGGTGCCTGAGGACGATGGCGTCGCTGTACGCGTTGACCATCCTGATGGTGTCGGCGAGGGTCTCCCCCTTGGCGATGGAGGTCATGGACATCTCGGAGACATCGATGACGTCGCAGCCCAGCCTCATCGCCGCGCTCTGGAAGGAGAGCTTGGTGCGGGTGGAGGGCTCGAAGAAGAGGCTTGCAACGATCTTTCCGTCAAGGGCGCGTTTTACCTTTTCGCCCCTGGCGTAGGGGACCATTTCCTTAGAGAGGTCAAGAATGTATTCGATCTGAGACCTGTCGAGGTCGCGGATGGATACGAGGTCCTTGTTTGTGAAATCCATGGGGTGACAATCACGCCGTACCGTATAAACATATCATTTGCGTGCGCGTGCACCCGTGCACGCTTATATAAGGCGGAGAGATTGGAGCACCTATGTTAGATGTCGTGAGCAGATCTCAGCGCGGAAGGATTTGCGATTACAGGAGAGGGGAGGGCTGTCTCAGGACGCCCGCCGTCCTGAGGAACGTGGACGAGGGTGACTCCTGCGTCGTGCCCGGGGAGAAGGGAAGGATCCTGAGGATCCTCGGATCCGAGATCTCCGTGGATCCGGAGCTCCTCACCACCGCCTCCTCCGGAGTGATGTCCCAGCCTCTCACGAAGGACGGGATGACCGTCCTCAGGCTGCCCGTGAACGGCAGCGAGATCATCCCCGATGACTCCGAGGTCGTCGTTGTGCCCAACGCCTTCGAGCTCAGGTCCAGCTTCAGGACCCTGGTCGACCAGGTCATAAAGGTCAGGAAGGCGGCCGGGTTCGGAAGGCTCGTCGTGATGCTTGGCATCGCGGAACCCGCCAACCTGGCACTTCTCGCCTACATGGGTATCGACGTGGTGGACGACGGATTCGCCAGGGCCGCCGGTGTCAACGGATTCCGTCTGATCCCCGAGGGAACGATGTCCTGCGACGGGGACTGCTCCGAGCAGAACGTCGCCGACATGGAGACCGAGGTCGGAAAGATCCGCACCTTCATCGGTGCCGGAAGGCTCAGGGAGCTCGTGGACCAGAGGTCCTTCTCCTCCGCGGGAGAGGTGGCCGCCCTCAGGCTCTTCGACGCCGACGGATACGCATACCAGGAGGAGGCCTGCACCATCGCCGGCGGAAGGTTCTCCTGCAACACGATCCAGGCCCTCCGCAGGCCCGACGTCGCCAGGTACCAGAGGACCCTCTCCGAGAGGTACGTCCCTCCCAAGCACAAGAAGGTCCTCCTTCTCCTGCCCTGCTCCGCCAAGAAGCCCTACCACATCTCGAAGACCCACAAGTTCTTCGCACAGGCGATCCACACCGCCCAGCACGACACCCTCGTCCACGAGGTCATCGTGACCTCCCCGCTGGGGATCGTCCCCAGGGAGCTGGACGCGTTCTATCCCGCCAACTCCTACGACATACCCGTCACCGGCGAGTGGAAGCCCGAGGAGATCGCCACCATCCAGAGGATGCTCCGCGAGCTGATTGAGAAGCACCACTACGAGAAGGTCGTGTGCCATCTCGGAGAGGATGCGGAGCTCGTCAGGGATGTCTGTCCCGACATGGTCGAGACCGTCGTCGGGGACTCCGTCTCCCCCGCATCCCTCGACAATCTCGACAAGGCCCTCAGGGAGGCCACCAAGGGAATGAGGTTCGAGAAGTGGGACAACGACAGGAGCGAGGCCGTCAGGGCCGCCCTGTCATTCCAGTTCGGCAACGAGGTCGCCGAGGCGCTGATCGACGAGAACACCACCACGATGGGAAAGTACCCCTACTGGAAGATCTTCCGCAACGTGAACGGTAAGAAGGTGCAGTTAGGAATGATGTCCGCGGAGAGGGCGATGTTCTCCCTCACCCCCGACGGGGCCGAGGTCCTGAAGGCGATGGGAAGGAACATCGTCGAGATCCTCGACTTCGAGCTCAAGGGAAGCCTGTTCGCGGTTGGAGTGGTCAAGGCCGACCACGGCATCCGCATCGGCGACGACATCGTCTGCGTCTGCAACGGCGAGATCCGCGGTGTCGGTGTCGCCATGATGTGCGGACAGGAGATGGAGCAGATGAAGAGGGGCATCGCGGCCAAGATGCGCCACTACTCCAAGTGAAAAAACCCCATTTCCGGCCCTCGGAGGGCCGAATTCTCACTTTCGCTCACTTTCGGCCATCCCCCCTGCTTCGCGTTATATACTCAGAGAGGGATGGAACATTCAGAGGCTCAGGGAGCATCCCCAATCGTGTCCCTGACCTTGGCCCGTGCCCATCATCCAACCATCCATAGTCTCGTGTACGGGCTTCCCAACTTTTCAGTCAGTTCTCGGATTCGGTCTTCCTGTCCATCCTCATCGAGATGAGGCTGACAACGAGTCCGATGACCAGGCAGACGGCTCCGATGGCGCCGTCGGTCACGGTGGTGATGTCCTTGGACACGGTGAACGCGATGACCAGGACGGATCCGAGCGTCAGACCCAGGATGAACATCAGGGTGACGAGGCGGTAACTCTCGAGGGCCCTGTGGATGATCTTGGAGAAGAGGATGGCCGCGACGATAATTCCGGCGACCATCGGTGCGAGGTAGAACACGTCGAGGTCCGAGATGGCGGAGGTGAAGGTCCCCATCAGACCCAGCACAAGTAGAAGCGTGGAGTGGCTGAGTCCGGGAAGGAGTGCGGAGACCGCGACGATCATTCCGATGAACACCATGATGACGAATCCCTCGATGTCGTGGCTGACTACGATGTTCCTGTCGCCGCCGATGATGTCGAGCGCGATCATCACGAGCATCACGATGATGCCGATCGCGAAGGAGATCCAGCACCTTGAATCCACGGTGCCTTCCTCGTTGTCGACGGACCTCTTGAGCATGGGGATCTGTCCCAGGATGAGTCCGATGAAGAACATCAGCGCGGGGACGGGATACTCCTCGAGGGCGTGGTCCAGCACCTTGGCGCAGAAGATCGTTCCGATTGCGGCACCGATGATGAGGAACAGAATGAATCTCCAGTCCTTCCTGAGCCAGACCCTGAGGTCGGCGAGGTCCCTGACGAGGCGCTCGTACACTCCGAAGATGACGGACATCGTGGCGCCGCTGATTCCCGGAAGCATCGAGGCGATTCCGAGGACCGCTCCGACGATGACGTGTCTGACTGAACTGGAGAAGGACTGCATCGCCTCGTTGATTGTGATTATGTTAAAAAGTGTTTTCCGGAGCGGCCCGGGAACGGGTCCCGGACCGTCCGGATTCAGCTTCCGCCCTCCTCCTGCAGCTCGCAGAACCTCAGTGCGCATCCGGCGGATCCGTACTCCTCGCACCTGCACTCCCTGTAGAGGCAGGGTCTTATCTTCTTCACATATTGGTCGGCCTCGTCCATCGAGATGGTCCTTCCCGAGAACGCCGGGTCGGTGGTCGTCCACGTCTGGGTCCTCACGTCCATGGTCCAGGTGAAGTTGTCCCAGTCGGCGGCTCCCTCGGTTTCGCCGTGGTTGTAGAGGTAGTAGGAGTACCTCTGTCTCCTGTTCTGCATGACCTCGGTGATGAAGTTGCACATCAGGCTGTGGATGCCGTTGTCGCATCCCTCCCTTACCAGGTCGTTCATCACCTTCACGGCCCTGAGTCCGCACCAGTGCCCGTAGAACGAGGGTGTGCGGCTCCTTCCGTCCGTGACGTCGATCACGATGCGGTCGCCCATCGCTGGGACCTCCTGATGTTCCTTCTTTCGCCGTTCCTTCTGGTATGGGTTGTCGTCACCATGGAGATGTGCTTGACGGGAACGGGGATAAAAGAGAAGGAGTGCAGTTACTCTGCGCAGTGGTGAAGGAGTGGGAAAAATCCGCGGGCGGAGACCTGATACTCCTCCACCCGCGACGGATGTGGATCCCCGACCGATAGGGGACCTGTGGATTTCATATCGTCTCTCTGAGGATATAAATGTTCTGTCTTGTTTACTGTTTGTAACTTATAGTATATAAAGAAAAGTAGACATTTTGAAGACATTAGTTGAATAAATGGCCGTTAAATCGCGGAATCATCGATTTATTGATGGGATGCGGAACCGATCCATCTGGCTCACATCTGCAGAACGGTTATATCCTTTCTATAGGTAATATGGAAGCATGAGCGAACGTTCGGCAGAGGAAAGGATCGTCCTGATCAAGGGATGCATCAACGAGTTCATCGACACCGTGTATCCGTGTGCGACCGATGAGGACGAGTACCTGATTCGCAGGGACACCGCCGTGCTGTTCGGAAAGGTGATGGAGATGTTCGGGGAGAATCCCGGGGAGGCCTGCATCATCGCCGACATGGCATACGGATCCATGAGGGAGATGGACGGCGCCGCGAGCGACGTGGCGAGGGACTATCTTCTAGATTTGATCGAGATTACGGGCATAGCCCCCGAGGAGATATCCGAGGAGGACCTGAGGAAGGGATCCCTGACGATCTTCGGGGACGAGGACGCTTTCGTATATTGAACAAGAATATCCTGCCGGAATCGGCAGGATTTCCAAACGATTTTTCACTGTTTTTCAACGGATTCCTCGTTGTCTGCAACGTGTCGTCACGTTCTTTAAATATCTAGAACGCAAGGACCATATCAGCAAGAAGCGGAGTCTGATACCTCCTCTTCCTGACTTCAGGACATATGTCGGGCCCGGGAGACAAATCTTCGGGTTTGAGCGGTTCGATGATGATCCTCATCACACACAAAAGGATGTGAAACAAATGACCGACATGACCATGAACAACAACGGAAACAGGAAGAAGTACCTGGTTCCCCTCGTCGTTCTCCTGCTCTGCGGTGTCGCGCTCACTGGAGCGGCATACGCATACAGTTCGACTCTGAATACCACTGGAACCATCAACCAGGGTGATGATGCGATTCTTATTCACTTCAATGACAGCGAAGAGACTGCAACTGCCGTTTCGACTATTGTATTCACCGTCAACTATGACGTTGATTCCAATGTCGTTGATATGGCTGGCAATGCTACCTACACTGCAAAACTCGAAGAAGTTGCACCCATCACTAAGTACGTCAACATCACCAATGTGGGTACCACTACTCTTGCCGGACCTGTTAAGCTCAAGGCAGTTGTCTCCGACAATGGGCCCTACACCATCACCATGAAGATCGGTGAGAATGAAATCACCTCCGATGCTGGTGCTAACGCCGTCATCGGATCAAACACCATCACCATTACCGTCAGTGTCACCGATCCCGAAGCCCTCGAGGAGATGACTGCTGACGAATATGCTACCTGGAAGACAGGACTCGGTACTGCAGTCAGCTTCAAGGTTGCTTTCACTGCAACCGAGATTACCGCATAATCTCGTCAATCAAAACTTTTTAACCCCCTTCTGGGGGCCCTTTTTTGAGATTATTGTCAATGGAATTGATTGACGAACAGGGTTTTGAGGTAATTCTAGAATCTTAACAAACTTTCCTCCAGTAATAGCTGGATGTTGTGTGTTCGGGTCTTGAATTTGATTTCCTTTGTGATTGATTCCCTCGATTTTCCATAGAGGGTGTATCTCATCTTGCGTTTCAGTATGAAATATTTCAGTGCAATTTTTTTTTACCAGAAACAGGCATTATCAATCTGATATTCTGGGTCTTGTGATCCGTTGGCTATGGGAATGGGCCAACTGTCCATTGGGGGACATCCAGCGTTTTCTAAAAATTTGCTAAAATGTACTATTCATACACACTTCATCTGAAACTGAACAGTATCCACAAAATCAAACTGTCCAAGTCAAGATTAGTAAGTGTGTCTGCAAAGTGTCGTCATTTCTTTTATATACTTTGAATGTGAAGACTTGTTAGAAGTGGAGTCTGATACCTCCTCTTTCTGACTTCAAGGCATATATCTTGCTCGGGAGACAAATCTTTGGATTTGAGTAGTTTGATAATGTCTCAAAAAAGGATGTGAAATAAATGACCGATTTGTATATGGATCAGCCGGGATCCAAGAAGAAATACTTGATTCCGCTCGTGGTTCTGTTACTTTGTGCCGTTTCACTTACTGGTGCAGGATTTGCATACTCTTCGGAATACACTAGCAATGGTGCTTTTTCTGAAAAAGATCAGGCAGTCGTGTACCACATGTACAGTGATGCACAGGCGCAGACTCTCGATGAGGCTGAAATTACTGCTGACATCACTTATGATGTTCAGTCTTACAACGACAAGGGAATCATCACTTACACTGTAGCTCCTGAAGAATGCACTATCACAAAATATGTGAAAGTAACCTCTGTTGGTAAGGATGCAGTCAGTGGACTTATGACTTTCAGTGCAAACCTTACCGGAGATGCTTCAACCAAGTATGCATATGAGCTTACCATTGATGGTAATGATATGACTGGTCAGAAAACCGCAGAACTTGAGATTGGATCTGTCTACGCAGTAGTTCTCAAGGTTACTGGTTTTGCTCAGCCAATGGTGAAAATTTCTGCGGCTGATTTCCAGACCTTCCAGGAGTCTCTTGAAACCTCTATTGCATTCAACTTGACTCTTAAGGCTGCAGAGATTGTCTCTTCTTCTTAAACTTTAACTGAGGTGCATTCCCCATAGTGTGGGGGATGCATCTCATCCCTATACGGAGTGTCTTCACTCTGTCTTCAGTTTATTTTTATAATTCAATGTAGAATCTAATGCGATTGAAATGAATCAGAATGTCACCATATATGCAGTCATCGCGGTGACCATCGTCGCCGTCGCAGGATTGTCCGTCGCCACGCTGACTCATCACGCGCCCTCGCACGAGACCATCTATCCTCTCGGCGACATCAGCCTGCAGTTCGACAGGGATGTCGGTGTGGGTACCGTGTATGTGATGACCGCCACAGGGGAGGACCGCCTCGCCACCTACTCGGACGGACAGCAGCAGGACAGCAGGACGCTCTCCGTCACTGGCACCAGGACCGTCGAGGTCATCGCCGCCGACGCGGGCACCTACACCTACAAGGTCACCACCAGTCTCACAGAGGATGGAAAGGAGACGACCCGCACTTCCACCTACGTGGTGGACCGCAGGACCGGGGAGATCATCGACAATCCTGATGTCAGCAGGGTGAACAACCTGATGGCCCCCAAGCCCGACATAATGGACAGATGGGGTCCCCACCCTCTCGACGGAAGCAACTGGACCGTACATTCCAAAGGTATCACCTTCCAATTGTTTGTATTCGTCGGAAAGGACGACAAGGTCTGTTACCAGATAAACGAGTCATTCGAGACTGGTTCCAAGGACGAGGGACACACCGAGTCCTACACCCTGGAGTACCTCCTCTACTCGATGGACTTCAAGAAGTTCTGAAAACCTTCTTCCCCCGATCATCGGGGTTCTCACTTCTCAATGCCAAGTAGTTTCTCCCACTCGTCCAGCGGGATCTCCTCCGAGGTGCACCGTTTCTGAACACAGACTCTCTGGATCTCCAGATATGTCTCGCGGAGCTCCTCCGAGATCCTCCCCTCGTGAAAGGCGACCTCGATCAGCACCGTGTTGCCGAACACTCCCCTGCGGATGTCATCCAACACATCCTTGGGGGTGCATCCCGCCCCGACGGCCCTCCTCACGAACTCCACTCTGAACCTCTGGTTGGAGGTCATCGCGTCGGCGGGGATCCCGCAGGTCTCCACGAGCCTGCGTCTGAGGGCGAAGGAGATCCTCGTGATCCTTCCGAGGGTGAGGGAGTCGTGCATGGTTCCAGCATCTCCCGGGCCATATATGAGAGGAGACACGAATCCCGACCAACAAGGTATTATGCCGACAGCCCCATGACCCTCCCATATGGCAGCTCTCCTGGACACGACCCTCTCCGCCACCCACACCTCCTCCCCCTGGGAGCTGGTGTTCTTCCTCATGGTGCTCCTGTACACCCCCTTCGCGGTGTACCAGCTCTACCTGATGGCCGTCGCCCTCTTCACCGACGACGAGCACGAGATGTCGCACGAGAGGCGTCTGGAGACCCCCAACAACGTCATCGTGGCGATCACCACCAACGGGATGGCCACCGACGTGGTTGAAAAGATCATCCGCAAGGTGAGGAGCTACCACATAGCCTCGGAGATCTTCGTCGTCAAGGAGGAGCGCGACCCCTTCGTCTACGGATGCCGGATGATCACCGTCCCCTCCGATTACAAGACCGCCAAGGGTTCCAGATGCAAGATGCGCGCGATGCAGTACGGCATCGAGGAGCTCCACCGTCTGGGCTATGGAAGGGAGACGTACATCTGCCATCTGGACGACGACAGCATCGTCGACAGGCCCTACCTCGAGTACGTCAGGGACTACCTGACCAAGGAGGGTGCCCAGGGATGCATCAGGCTCAGGGCCTTCGGAAGGCACCTCCTGTCCTCCATGTCCGACCTCATAAGGATCGCCAACTGCGAGGCCTGGTGCAGGCACTTCAATCTGAAAAGTAAACCTCAGTTCGTCCACGGCGAGGGTATCGTCATCAGGGCCGACGTGGAGCACGAGATCGGATGGGACTATGCCACCTACGGGGCGGAGGACCTCATCATGGGTCTCAGGATTTCCGAGAAGTACACCTTCGGACACATCCCTATGGGCAACATCTTCATCGCCCCACCCACCACCGCCCGCGACTACTACAAGCAGCGCCGCAGATGGTTCTGGTCCCTCCTGCACAACGACGGGGTCGTCAGGAGACTCAGCTTCAGGACCTGGTTCTTCTACATGTACATGTACTTCAACGGGGTCGTGGGACTGCTGCTCCTCGGCATCTTCCCCTATATGCTCCTGTTCGCCGACTCGCTGAGCGAGTACATCGTCCTGATGTGCATCATCAACTTCGTGAACTTCTACGCGTACTACCAGTTCGGCGCGTTGTACATGCGCAGCCCCAGCATCTCGCTGCTGATGTTCATGCTGCAGATCCCCGTCGCCTTCTACGACGGGTTCACGATACTGTACTCTCTGGTGAAGCGTCCGGACTTCAACACCTTCGAGACGATAAAGAAGGTGTGAGCTCACTCTTTTTCCTGTTCCTCGTCGAGGACGTGGTCCAGGGGGTCGATGATCGACCTCGAGGTGATCTTGACGTAGCTGTAGAGGACGATCCCGAAAACTATGCTGAGGATCATCATCCAGACGACCACGTGGCCGAGCACCACCAGGACGCTGTCGAAGTAGACGTAGGACTCCACCGACACGATCATCATGGCGGCGACGAAGAGGATCAGTACGATGAGGACGCTCCTTGTGCGCATGAGGAGTCATCATTCTCTCCGATTATATCGTTTGGGTGGGGATTCCGTCATCAGGCTGTTATATCTGTAATCCGATGGACACTCATGAAGGACAGGATTGAGATGGACCAGGTCAACAGGGCAGGATGCATCATCGCCACCGAGCTCGACTACGACTTGCAGTATGATCCCGAGAAGGGATGCTTCGTTCCCGCCAGGGACGAGACCTATCTGCTGGGGATCGTCGAGGACTCCATCCTGTTCAGGAAGGCGGAGGAGTTCATCCGTATCTCCGGCCCCGATGCGTTCGGACCGGACCGTCGAGGAGATGTGGACATCGACTCCTTCTTCGATTTCCTGGAACGGGTGCGAAGGTGTGGTCTGGGAAAGGAGTGGAGGGAGTTCATCTCCCCCTCCTTCAGGGACGTGGGTGCGGAATGGGCCGTGGCCTCCGGACTCGATCCGGTCGTCAACGTTCTTGTCGAGAAGGGCGCCAGTGTTCCCGACATTCCCGACATTCCCGACATCCCCTGCCGCAGATGCGGAACAGTGTGCACATCCTCCGTGGACCGCGACGGAGTCTTCTCGGAGGTGGGTGGCCGGAAGGTGCACGCCGTCCTGGCGGTGTGTCCGTCCTGCGATGCCAGATATCCCCTCAGACTTCTCAACGACGGGTACGAGGTCGGTCTGCACCACGCCGGCGACGCCCATCCGTTCTGGACCTATGCGAGGCACGACATCCTCGCTGGGGGATTCCAGAGGGATCCGTCCCTGGGCAACGAGCTCGATCTGATGCTGGAGGACTACCACATGCGCGTCCACAAGGACAAACGTCTGAAGAAGATCGTCTCGGGTTTCAAGGGGAGGAACAGGTCCCCCGACAATCCCGATTACGTGAAGGCCCTGTGTCTCGCCAACTTGCGCAATGTGGTCGCGAGCAGGCCCTCGGAGCTGAGGAATCTGTCCGGGAAGGGTCTCGAGGGGGAGTTCGCCGCACTGCATATGATCACCGTCGAGGACGCTATGGGGTACCCGGGCGATCCCCTGGAGGTTCTGGGGAGGATGGAGACGGCCCTGAAGGAAAGCGCCCCATGGTATCGCTATTTCTTCAGGATCAACTACCTGCTGAACTACCGCATGTCTCCCGGGAAGGAGGAACAGGTCCTTGACGCCGTCCACGGACGTCTCAGGGAGCTGTTCCTGGAACACGCGGAGGAGGTCGCGGATGTCGACTGTCACGACACCTGTCTGAAATCCCTCTTCTGCGACTTGTTCGAGCAGCTCGTGCCGGACGGACTGCCCATCTCGCGCGAACTCCTGGACATCTATGGCGGAATGTTCTGCGGTGCGACGGAGTACCGGGGCATCACCGCGGTCGTCGGGCTTCGTCTGGGTCTGACACTGATCACCGAAGGGAGACAGGATGAGGGCATGTCTCACATCAGGCATGTGTACGAGATCGCCAGGGAGGGAAGGGAGGCCGGTCCCTTCACCGTCATGCGTGCGGCAATCGCAGGACTGCTGGTGGCGGCCGTGGACAGGGATGCGGAATCCACCATCAACGCCCTGGGGATGGCCACCACCCTTGACAAGATGGTGGGTCTGGATCCAGAGACGATGATGGGTCTGATGATGTCGTTCGCCCGTCTGATGGACATGGACAAGGACGAGGTGGTCGAACAGTCGACCGAACAGATCCGGGAGCTTGCGGAGCTGCTGAACGGCATATCCCTCGTGGAATTCACGTGATCCGTTCCCGGACAACCGACAGCCCGTGGATTTCAAGGCCATCTTCTTGAAACCAGATTGCCCGATCGATCGAATCCTTTTGCAGCATCCGGTGTAAAAAGATGGTCCTGAACCCAGATAATTAATAACTACATATGGAATTTTGTAAATTTTTTACAAAAATCGCTCTGAAATCAATACTTATATCTATGTCAATCGCAATATGTGCAGCAGTGAGAACATGCTTGTGGATTTTTCTGTCGAGAACTACGGGCCTTTCAGAGACAAAGCAACCTTGAGCATGCAGGCCACCAGTCGCAAGGAACATCCGGGCAACATAGTGGACTGCCCCACCATGAACTGCAAGGTGCTGACCTCCGCATTGGTCTTCGGACCGAATGCTTCTGGCAAATCCTACATATTCAAGGCATTCAACGATCTTAAATTCATGGTGACCGATGCCTATACGGAGGACGTGGAATTCCCCTACAGGCCCTACAAGCTCGATCAGGACTCGATGAAATCACCCGTTTCATTCGACATCAGACTGCTTGAGGATGACATCCTCTACGAGTACTCGATATCCTTTCTCGGGGACAGGATCGTTCACGAGAAGTTGCAGCACTATCCCATGAAACGTGCCAAACTTGTCTTCGAGAGACATGAGTGCATCGATGACTTCAAGGGAAAATCCAGGAAGTTGCTGGGACTGCTCACCAAGACCACATCCTACCTCGTCCTGGGTGCGAAATACAACGAGGAGGTGTGCATCAAGGTCCGCAGGATGATAATGAACCTTGTCACGCTTGAGTCCCAGCAGATAGGGGATATCGTTCCGGCATCCATCGACTACTTCGAGAAGGATCCCGAAAAGAGGTCCATTCTCATCAAAGGTCTTCAGAAATCGGATTTCGCCATCACGGATTATCGGGTGGACCAGTTCCCGATCGACAAGGAGTCTGCCAGGAAGTTCCTGCCTTTGGAGGAATATGAGGCCCTGATCAACAGCAGTCACACCTCCATGAAGGGAATCAAGGTCAGCATCGAGCACGATTATGGGATCCAGCCGGAATCCTCTGCCAAAGTCCGTTTTGATCTGGGTAGTGAGGAATCCATTGGAACACAGTACATGTTCGGTCTGATGGGTCCGATCGTCGACAGTCTGAGCACCGGGAAGACACTGATCATCGATGAATTCGGAGCCCATCTCCATCCTCTCCTGACGAGATGGATAGTGGAACAGTTCTCGAAGGACAACAATCCTAACAATTCCCAACTGGTGGCGATAACCCATGACATCGGACTCATCGACACCAAGGAACTGGTGAGGAGGGATCAGCTCTATTTCACCAACAAGGACAAGTTCGACGGTTCCTCCTCCCTGTACTGCCTATCCGATTTCAAAGGTATCCGCAAGGATGACCTGGTGTTGAAGGCGTATCTCTCCGGACGTTATGACGCAATCCCCCTGACCGTGTCCGGGAGTGTTCTCGATGGGTAATCCGAGATACCGTTCTTCGAACACCCGTGGCGAGAAGCCACTGATATTCGTGATGGGGGATGGGGATTCGGAGAAGGTGTACTTCGAAAAACTAAACCAGATGCTGAGGAACCACAGGATCAAGGCCAACAAGCTGAGCAAGTCCGGCTGGGAAAACGTCCTCAAGAAATGCAGAGGCCATAAGTCCAACAGGGAAGTCGATCTGAAACACGGTGACAGGTTGGTCATCATCACCGACGAGGACCACAGGTATGACGAGGGGATGATCAGGACGTTCCAGCAGGCCTGCGAGAAGGAGGGTTTCGAACTGTTCCTGTCAAACATATCCTTCGAAACATGGCTTCTGATGCATTTCGAAACTGTCACAGCCCCTTATGAACAGAACGAACTGGAGGAAAGGTTGGAAAGCCATCTCGGGAAACCCTACAGGAAGTCCGAGGGGATACCGATCAAGATGCCGATGGTCCAAATGGCGATTGCCAATGCGGACAAGCTTCTGCACGACGGGGACAACATCGATTGTTTCAGGACCAATCCCAGTACCAGGGTGCATATGTTGGTCGGAGAATTGTTGGACAGGGAGGTATGAACATCCCCATTTCGCAGGGGCCTCCTGTTGAAAGCATGTGTGGTTATGGTGTTGCACGTAATGTCCCGAACGATCTGGGCAAACGTGAAAATGTCCGAATAGAATGGTCAGACTGATTGATCGCCGTAAACCTGGAAAGCACTCAGAATCAGGATTTTCGGTGGTGGCGTAACAATAAGGTTGCGCTCAAAGAAAGTCTGGAAAAGAAGAGATGAGTGCACCCGTCGGGATTCGAACCCGAGTAGCAAGCTTGGAAGGCTTGAGTCATAACCAGCTGGACCACAGGTGCAGTTGAACAGAGTATCTACTGGTGGTATATAACCATTTCGATGGATGCGTCTCTATGCAGAAATTTTACAATGGCTCGGGAATGCATTTTGTTGGATGGATTATATGTCTAGTCAAAACACGTGAAAATGGACGCTAAACGAGTGGATGTTCAACAAAGAAAACAATTGTGCGTTCGTTTTTTCTTTAAAAAGAGGTAGGTATCTAAATGTAACCTACAGTTGGATTATTTTCCCATATGGTTTTATATCCATTGGATTATAATGGTTTCGATATAGGTTATGTGACATCTGTCTTTCCTTCCAGGAAAGTCAACAAGGAGTAAATTAAATGCATATTATGGAAGGATACCTCGATCCGATGTGGTGCATCATATGGTTCATAGTGATGATACCGTTCTTCGCATTCGGATTGAAGAAGTTACTGTTCATTCTCAGGGAGCACCCTGACCAGAAGATGATCGTCGCCCTCTCTGGTGCCTTCATCTTCCTGCTGTCTTCCCTCAAGCTCCCATCCGTCACCGGATCCAGTTCACACCCCACCGGTACCGGAATCGCCGTCGTCTTCTACGGAGTCGGCGTCTGCTCTGTACTTGCCACCATCGTTCTCGTGTTCCAGGCACTCCTGATCGCACACGGAGGATTCACCACCCTCGGAGCCAACTGCGTCTCCATGGGAATCATCGGTCCCCTCGTCGGTCTCCTCGTCTGGAAGATCATGAGGAAGACCAACGCCGGAGTCTTCATCTCCATGCTGGTCACCGCGTTCATCGCAGACCTGATGACCTACGTCGTCACCGCCATCCAGATGACCCTCAACGTCGTCACCACCAACGGTGCCGACTTCGGAAGCGCGTTCGTCGACTTCATGTCCGTTTACGCCGCCACCCAGGTGCCCCTCGCCATCATCGAGGGTCTCGTGCTGGCAATGTTCGCCCAGTACCTGTACACCTCCAGGCCCGACGTGTTCCAGATCGCCGACAGCAACCCTGTCAACCCCTTCGCCAAGGAGGAGTGAGCAATGTCCATGACCAAGAACCAGAAGATCTACATCGGATGCTTCGCGATCATCGCCGTCCTCTGCATCGGAACCCTCGCCACCGTCAACGGCGACTTCGGGGGCTCCGACGATGCCGGAGGAGAGGTGGTCGAGGAGTACGGATACACTCCGTGGACCGAGGACCTCTTCGCCACCATCGGATTCGAGATGCCCGGCGAGACCGAGTCCCTCCTCTTCGCCCTCCAGGCTGCCATCGGAGCGGTCATCATCGGTTACTTCATCGGAGTGACCACCGCCACCAACAGGCTCAAGGCCCAGAAGGGCGAGACCGCCGAGGAGTGAAACAACCGGAGGAAGGCCCATGTCAGAGCAGCTGGAGATGGATGAACTCGCATACAGCTCAAGGATGCTCGACTGGGCCCCTCTGGGTAAACTTCTTCTCGTGATGGCCCTCCTCATCGTGGGCCTCTGCACGGACAGCATCGTCGTCCCCCTCATCACATTCACGATTGGAATAATCCTCATGGCGTATTCCACGAACATGAGGATCCCGACCATCCTGGCACTCGGCATCGCCGAGGCCATCGTCATCATGGTCATCGGAAGCGGCATGATCTCCATCATGGGAAACGAGTCCGAGCCCGCGCTCTGGGACGGACAGCTCCTGTGGTTCAAGGTCCACATGACCGTCACCAGCTTCAACAAGGCCTGGCTCATCTTCTTCAGGGCCGTGGCCGGAGTGACCCTGATGCTCTCGTTCGCGAGCTCCACCCCCATTCCCCACCTGGCACAGTCCCTCAGGAGCCTGAGGTGCCCCAAGGAGCTGGTGGAGCTGATCGTCCTCATCTACAGGTACGCGTTCCTCCTCCTGGAGAGGTTCCTCGTGATGCTGGACGCCGCCCAGTGCCGTCTGGGATACAACGGCCCCATGACCGCCATAAAGTCATACGGAGGTGCCATGGCCGGCACCTTCATCTTCTCCATGGAGCTCGCCGAGAAGTCCGAGGCGTCGCTCGCATGCAGGAACTACCAGGGGTACCTCCCCATCTACCGCCTGCCCAGGAGCATGTCCTGGAAGTGGGTGGTCTTCACATTCGCACTAGCCGCGGTCCTCCTGTACATCGGATGGGAGACCGTCGGCCTCATAGACATGGAGCACATCTTCGCTCCCTACTTCGGGTGGTAAACAATGAGCAACATATTCGAGATGAGGGATGTGAGCTTCCGCCACCATCCCGGAACCCCAACCGTCCTCGACCACTTCGACCTCGAGATCGAGGAGGGCTCCCGTTCGGCCATCCTCGGCGCCAACGGTGCCGGAAAGACCACGATGTTCTACACCCTCACCGGCGTGTACAAGCCCGTCGAGGGCGAGGTCCTCTTCAGGGGAGAGCCCCTGGAGTACACCCGCGAGGGACTCACCAGGGTCCGCTCCGACGTGTCCGTCGTCCTCCAGAATCCCGACGAGCAGATGTTCTGCTCCCTCGTGGAGGAGGACGTGGCCTTCGGTCCCCTCAATCTCGGCATCGACAGGGACGAGATCGAGGTCAGGATCGACAAGGCCCTCCGCGACGTCAGGATGTCGGAGTTCAGGACCCGTCCCCTCCAGCAGCTGTCCGGCGGACAGAGGAAGAGGGTCGCCATCGCCGGCGCCCTCGCCGTCGACCCCAAGGTGCTCATAATGGACGAGCCCACCGCCGGTCTCGACCCCCAGGCCTCGATGGAGGTCATGGAGCTGGCCGAGAAGTTGCATCTGCGCGGAGTCACCGTGCTCATCTCCACCCACGACGTCGACCTGGCATACGGCTGGGCCGATACCGTCAACGTCATCCGCAACGGAAGGAAGGTCTTCAGCGGAACCTCCGAGGAGTTCTACGGGAACAACGAGGATGTCCACCTCTGCGGACTCCTGTCCCCGTCCACGTTCAACATGAACCGCGAGATCTCCAGCCTGCGCGGCATCCCCGAGCAGCCCTGCCCCCGCAACGTGTGCTCCTTCCTCGCCAAGTTCGGCAAGGGCTCCCACAGGCCCGGAAGGGTGTTCTGCGTCCCCTACTCGGAGGGGGACATCTCCTCCGCCTACGAGGAGGCCACGAGGGACGCCGGCGACAGTGCCAGGATAGGCGTCTACGGTTCCGACGCCAGGTTCGCGCTGGGCGGAAGGAAGGTCGACTTCTACTTCGACGGCATCGACTCCTGCTTCACCGAGGCCGTCCTCGGCAGGGACACCGTTCTGTTCTACGACGAGATCTTCGGCTCCACAATCAGGGAACAGGCCGAGACACTGAAGGCGTTCGGCTCCGATGTCGTCATGGAGGTAGTGCAATGACCCAGCATGTTCTCGAGGCGGACCACGTGTCCTTCAGCTACAGCAGGAAGGGACCGAAGGTCCTCAACGACGTGGACCTCAGGATCGGCAAGGGCGTCAAGACCGCCATCCTCGGCGCCAACGGCGCCGGAAAGTCCACCCTCTTCGGCGTCCTCAACGCGCTGAAGAAGCCCGACGAGGGAAGGGTCCTCTACCAGGGCGAGCCGATCTCCTACAAGCACAGGGACATCATCCGCATGCGTTCCGAGGTCTCCATCCTGTTCCAGAACCCCAACGACATGCTGTTCAAGCCCTATGTGGAGCAGGATGTCGCCTACGGTCCCGAGAACCTCAGGCTCCCCCGCGACGAGGTCGAGAGGCGCGTCGACGACGCCCTCTTCGCCGTCGGAATGAGCGAGTTCAGGAAGTCCCCCACGATGAAGCTCTCCTACGGTCAGAGGAAGAGGGTCACTCTGGCAGGGGTCCTCGCGATGAAGCCCCAGGTCCTCATCATGGACGAGCCCACCGCCGGTCTCGATCCCCAGATGGCCTACGAGGTCATGGAGATCGCCGAGCAGCTCCACCGCACCGGGGTAACCGTCATCATGTCCTCGCACGACACCGACCTGACCTACTCGTGGGCCGACGAGATCCACGTGATGCAGCACGGAAGGTGCGTCTACTCGGGAGCGCCGGAGCCCTTCTACTCCGACAAGGCCGCTGTCTATCTGGCGGGACTTCTCCCCCCGAAGACCTTCCTGATGAACGACGCACTGTCCGGCCTCGGGGCCTCCACCAGGGAGCCTTTCCCCAAGACCCAGACACAGATGTCTGCGAAGATCGCCGCCAATCCCGGAGGCTCCTTCGGAACCCTGTACATCCACAAGGTGGATGCCGACACCGACCTCAACGAGCTGGTCAGCGAGCACGGGCTGGGCGACATCCGCACCGGAATCTACGGCCTCTCCGCCAGGAGGGCCCAGGACAGGTCCCTCGCCAGGGTCGACTACATGTACAACGGTCCCGAGAACTGCACCATGAACTGCATGGCTGGAAGGGACGCGCTCCTTCTCTGCGACCCTCTGATGGTCGACAGTGCCAGGAACTCCGCGGACTTCATAAACGCCTCCGGATATGGTGACATAAGGGTCGAGATCCTCAACTGACGGGCCCGATGACCCAGACGTCCCGTTCCCGTTCTCACGGGCCTCCGGGACGGTCCGACCCTCTCTTTTTTAAGATTTTTAATAGGAGGAACGCGATGGGCCGGACATATGTCAGATGGGGAAATTTTCGGGAGCAAGGGTGAGATGGACCTATGGTCCGCCATCCTTAAGGCGGACGGGACCAGGAATCCCGAGAACCGCATAAAGGCGCTGTCCTCGGTTCTCAACAAGGTGCTCGACTACGAGACCAACCTGGATTCCAAGATCCTGTGCCGTCTCATCAGGATCGTCTCCGCCGAGGAGGCGCAGGGATGGGACGACGACGTGAGGGACCTGGTGTCCAAGAGCAGGCCACGTGATTGCCGTCCGGCGCTCACCGCGGCATCCTGCTTCGCCCGCAAGGGACTGGTCACCGAGGCCGACGCCATCATCGGCGAGCTGGGGGAGGCCCCCGACAAGGCGTTCTACCACTACGTCAGCGCCGAGATCGACATCGCCCGCAACGACCAGCACTCCGCCAGGAACCACCTGATGAAGGCCCTGTGGAGCGACAAGACCTACCACGAGGCCTACATGCTCCTCTCGAAGATCGACTCCACCGTCAACTGGGCCGCCCTCGAGGCCTGCGAGCTCCTCGCCATCGGAAGGCCCTTCGACGAGCCCGAGGACGACGGTTCCCCCGAGCTCACCCTTTACCGCCTGTACCGCGAGTGGTACAGGGGCAACAGGGAGACCGCCGGACGCATGCTCATCAGCTCCGAGGGATACCAGGACAGGGTCCCCGTCTACTGCGTCCTCTCCGCCAGGATGTCCCGCGACGAGCGGGACTGGCACTCCTGCCAGATGGTCCTCTCCGAGGCCAGCGCCGCGATGGAGAACGATGTCTCCATCCTCTGCGAGCTCGGTGACGCCTACCTCAACGGCGGAAGCAACGACCTCGCGCTCGCCAGCTTCAGGTCCGCCGAGGCCTTCGACATCGCCAACCCCCGTGTCGTCAAGGGAATGATCAGGTCCTGCATGGCCCTCGATAAGAAGAACGAGGCCCAGCAGGCCATCGTGGACTACCTCGACTCCGAGTTCGCCGACTACGACGACTACATCGAGCTCACCAGGTTCCTCCTGGACATGGGATTCAACGACGACGCCGCGATGGAGGCGAAGAAGATCCTCTTCAGCCACCCCGACGACGCCACCGCCTGCATCATCCTCAGCAAGGTCGCCCTCCTGGTCGGCGACTACCGTGCCGCCGAGGCCTACGCCAAGGACGGCGTGGACGCCAACAAGAAGAACGCCGAGTCCATGGCGCAGCTCGCCAGGGTGTACCTCGCCATCAGACGCACCGGCAAGGCCGCCTCCGTGGCCAAGAAGGCCGTCTCCATCAAGCGCGACTGCATCCCCGCCCTCGAGGCCCTCGTCGACGTCTACAAGGAGACCGGAGACAACGACCGCGCCGTGGAGGCCTGCAGGTCCATCCTCGAGATCGACCCAGGCAACACCGGCATCGCCAACATCCTCTCCACCCTGGAGCTCGCCAAGGCCCTCAACGGCAGCGAGTCCTCCGACAGCATGCCCCACGTCGTGGGGGAGGACGACTTCGTCAAGCTGATCTCCGTCCTCATCTCCGAGGGAAAGTACACCGAGGCCGAGAAGCTCTGCAGGGACAACGACCACAAGTACGGCGGCGTGAAGGAGGTCAGGAGGCTCAGGGGAAACGCGGAGTACGCCCTCGGAGAGTACCTCAAGGCATCCGCATCCTTCGCCTCCGCGGCCGTCCTCATGAAGAACGATTCCGAGATCTGGCACTCCAAGGGACTGGCCGACGAGAAGTTCGGAGACCTTGACTCCGCGGAGGAGGCCTTCGGCAAGGCGATCCTCCTGGACATGTACAACCCCCAGTACTGGATCTCCAACGGATGCATCAAGGAGAAGAAGGGGGACCTCGACGCGGCCATCAAGTCCTTCAACCGCGCCATCGAGCTGGACCCCCGCTCCTCCTACGCCCTCGTCAGGAAGGCGGCCATCTTCGCCGGCAACGGAATGTTCTCCGAGGCGCTCAACTTCCTCGAGCTCGCCGAGGCCACCGATTCCAAGAACACCGACATCCTCGCCGTGAAGATGAAGGTCTGCATCAAGGCCGCCAGGTACACCGACGCCGCCTTCATCGGAAAGAAGCTGATGAAGAAGAACCCCGACGCCTCCATCGTGGCCGCCTACGCACGTGCCAACATGGGTCTGATGGACACGGCTTCCGCCAAGAAGGTGCTCGACAAGGCCCTCGCCTCCGACCCCGACTCCCTGGAGCTCCTGTTCGCCTACAGGGACCTCACGATCCAGATGGGAGACACCGAGGAGACCATCGACGTCTGCCACGAGATCCTCCGTCTCGAGCCTATGGACAGATCCACCAAGAGGGCCCTCGCCGACGCCCTGATGAAGGTCGGAAAGAGCGACGAGGCCAACCTCATCTTCAACTCCATCGGCAACGAGTCCGGGGAGGAGAAGCCCTCCGAGGAGACCCAGGACCCCGTGGCACTGTTCAACATCGCCAAGTCCATGCTGGAGGCCGGGGACCTCGTCTCCGCCGCCAGGCTCACCGACCGTGCGCTGGAGACCGATCCCGACAACCTCGACTACTCCCTCTTCAGGGCGGTCATCTACCGCAAGTCCGGGGACAAGAGGGTCGCCGACATGTTCCTGTCCCAGTATCTCGACAGGAATCCCACCAACGGCTCCGTGCACGAGGCCATCGGTGACATGAGGACGGAGGACGGCGACATCGACGGAGCCATCAAGGCCTACAGCAAGGCCATCCAGAAGGGCATAACCAACCCCCAGATTTACATCAAGCTCGGAAACGTCCAGGAGGCCAAGGGTGCCTACACCGCGGCCGTCAAGAGCTACTCCACCGCGTTCATGCTGGATCCCCACGACGCGGATGCCAGCAGGTTCCTGGCCTACACCCAGTACAGGACCAAGGACTACGATGCGGCACTGCGTTCCATCCAGTCCTCCATCACCTCGGAGCCCAGCGGGGAGGCCTATGCCATCCTCGCCATGATCTACCAGGTGAAGAAGGACAGGGCAGGTGTCCGTGACGCCTACCAGGGATTCCTCAGGTTCGACAACGTCGGCGAGGAGTGGACCAGGAACGTCGTCACCGCCCTCAACAGCGTCGGTCTGAGGACCGAGGCGATGCTCCTCAAGAGCCGTCCCGGAATGCTCGACGAGGAGATCGAGGAGACCGTCGACGTGCCCGTGGAGGTCAAGCGTCTCTCCGAGCGCATCATGCGCAGGGCGTACATGCTCGGCGTGGAGGTGTCAGACCCCATCATCGCGGAGAGCATCGGAAGCGACGCGGAGCTGGCGGGTGCCGCCGTCTCCTACCTCAGGGACATCCCCTCCTACGGGGAGGTGCTCTACGGTACCAACGAGTGCGACCATCTGGAGAACCTCTCCTTCCAGACCATCAGCCGTGCCAAGACCAAGGATCTCGAGGCCCTCAGAATCGCGGAGGACTACGTGGCAAGCGGTGCCAAGGACGTGGATGAGGCCAAGCGCCTGATGGCCTACCTGCGTGCCGCCCGTGTCTCCAAGCTCCCCCGCGAGACTCCCGGGGAGTATGTGATGGCCGCGGCCCACGTGGCGAAGGACAAGTCCATCGAGCAGGTGATGCTCGACGAGGAGGTCGGAATCTTCGCCGCCAGGATGATTCTTTCCGTGGCGGAGAGCCACGAGTGAAACCAACTTTCCGGCCCTCCGGGGCCGGATACATTATGTCAAAATCGATTTGTCAAAAATAATCGAAGTTGTTTGGGGCGGGAATCCACTAGGATCCCCGTTCAGTAGTCCGTCATCTCCGACTTCATGAACTCTCTCATGAGGCAGGTGGCGTAGTTGCCCTTGGGAAGGCTGAAGGAGACCTGGTATGACTCCTCCTCGAGGTTGTAGCCGAGGTCCTTCACGGGGCAGAGAAGCTCTCTCCAGCTTCCTTCCGAACTGCAGTGGGAGAGTCCGGGCACGACGAAGTCGTCGAGGTCGATCTTCTCCCTCTCGAGGATCATCCTCTCGATCTCGCCCATCTCTCCGTCGGAGAACTTGCTCTCGCTTCCAAAGAGGGGGATGGAGACGAACGCCCTCTTGAGCCTGATCTGCCTCTCCACCAGGTCGATGTTCCTGGCGGTGGCGATGACGGGGCTCTCGTGCTGGGGGATGCCGTCCGCGTCGAGGGGGATGATGACGTCTCCCACGATGGGCCTGTTGAGGGGGATTCCCCTGGCGATCCTCTCGCTGAGCATCAGGTTGAAGAGGTATGACTGGTAGGCGTGGACGAACATCATCTGGAGGTTGGTGGGCATCGAGGCGATGGCACCGGTCCAGTCCTCGGGATGGTCCCTGAGGTAGGCGATGAGGTTCTTCTCGAAGCTCATGGAGTCCGGGACGGTGTCGTAGAGGGATGCCCAGTCGTCGGTCTCGGAGAGACGCTTCCTGGCTTCCGCGGCGGCGACGTCCTGGCTGGCCTCGTTGGCGGGCTCGCAGACGTAGCATCTGACGGCTCCCCTGATGTCGCCCCTTACGATGTATTCCCCGACCTTGTGGGTGATGGGCCTCATGACTCCGAACCTCTGGACTCCGAAGTAGTTGGGGAATCCGCCGGTGGCCTTCACGGATGCGATGACGTCCTCGCAGACGTCCCTGACCTCGGCCATGGGCCTGGCGACGTTGGTCGCCCTGATGGTGAAGCGGTTGCCGATGAGGTCTCCGATCTGGATCCTCCTGCGGGCCTTGTAGGGCTCGGTGATGGTGAGGTCCTGGAGGTCCACCTTCTCGAGGATGGACGGGGGACCCTCGAAGGACATGAGCTGCGAGGTTACCGCCCTCTTGTCCTTGGTTCCTGCGAATCCGATGCGTTCCCTGGAGATGCCCATCTGGCGGGAGAGGAGACGGATCATGTGGTTCGTCTCCCAGTTCCTCGCGGTCACTTTGGCGATGGTGAACCTGCCATCGTCGGCGGGTTCGGGATGCGAGGAGATCTCGTCGACGACGAAGTCCTCGGGCTGGGCTTTGAGGCGTCCGCCGGTTCCCTCGTTGTCACTGATGTAGTACAGCATTCCGATGTCCGCTTCCGCGGAGGTGCATTTCCTGAACGACATTGGGATCAGCCGATTCACTCGTTGATCTCGGAGAAGTATGCCTTGAAGTCGCCGACGGCTGCCTGGAGGGCCTCCTTGACGGTGCCGTTGTTGACCTTGATCTCGAGCATGCGGTCGGTGAGGTCGGGGTGGTCGACGATGTACCTTGCGTAATCGACGTTCTTGTTCCTGTTGAGTCCGTCGATGACTGCCTCGATGATGGTGGTGTTCACATCGACGAGGGCGAACCTGGTGATGTTCTCGGTTTCGTTTACAACCTTGATCTGCATAGGGTGTCCCATCGCGCGCTATATAATAAGGGTTGTGCCACGCGCGCAATGGAATGTGGGTGCGCGTGCGGCGTGAGGGGTTTCGTTCCGTCGTGGCTCAACTCACTGCCACGGCAGGGTCGTCCATCATGATGACGTAGAGCTTCAGCTGGTAGTCCTCGGTGTACCTCGCTCCTCCGACCTGTATGGAGAGAGGCGTGGATTCGGTGTGTATCCATCCCGATTCGCCTGGCTTGTGCTGGTCGCAGGTCAGGTTTCCTTTGGAGTCAAGATACAGGTACCTATCGTTGGATTCGATGCGCACGTCTCCTGTCGCGGACTTGGTCACCCCGTTGATGGTGAAGTCCAGCTGGTTCTCCTTCTGCACGAACAGTCCGATGGTCCTGTCCACCACCGTGTGGAGGTAGAAGACCGTGTTGGCCGGGATGGTCAGCGTGAAGTTCACCTCCGTGCTGGAGTACCAGCTCGTGCTGGGCTCGGTGATGTTCGTATCATCTGGGTCATAGGTGATCAACACTGTCGGGGGATCGTCGATGTCGGTCTCCACGATGTGGTAGCCGAAGTCCTCCTTCTTCGAGTCGGGAATGGTCTCGCTTCCGCCGTTGACCTCTTCGATCGCCTCCTTGGCGGTCTCGCTGTCCACGATTCCCTTGATGGGGACCACGTTGTCGCCGGATGCGACGGTCGTTCCGTTGATCACGAGCTGTGCAGGGACCTCCTGGGACTCGAGGTGGACCATCGTGAACACGATGGTTCCGAGGGTGAGCTCGTCGGAGGGTCCGGTGCACTTGGGGGTGAAGAGCTTGAATCCGTACGCGGTGTCGTGGAGGAAGCTCGTCGAGGTCACGGTGAGGCTGCCTGCCCCGTTGGTCAGGGGCACGACGAAGTCCATTCCCTGGATTTGCAGGGTCACGCTGGGGAGGAAGGTGCTGGCCTCGGATATTTCCACGTTCAGAGCATAGTATCCGTTTCCGATGACCTTCAGACTGTATCCGTCGGACACCTTGGCCGGATTGAACTCGTAGTCACTGCCAACCTTCTTGCACTTGGTCTCCAGGTTCACGACGGGTCCGCAGTATTCCTCTCCGTCATCGTAGATCATGACGCTGTTGCACGTGGCGCTGATGCCGCCGGACGTCTCCACCGATGAGGAGTAGGCGTATCCGGGGGACACCGAGTTAGCCGCGAACACCGCCACCGCGAGGAGGGCGAGTGCGCACATGATCCATCTTGCGTTCATATCCATTCACCTTTCTCAGTTCCTCTTCCCGGGAACTGAATCGGATATGCCTTGTTTTTCGGGATATTTAACGAAAGTGCCGACAATAGGTAGAATCTTTCAGAAACGGCCGTTCTCGCGAACGGTTCCGACCACCGATTGGATGAGTGTCAATACCTAGTCTACATTTGAGGGGGCGGGTCCCGGGAACGGAAGAACTCCCGGGTCGTGCCGGGATTCACTCTTCGGATCCGCCTTCGGAGGGGGACTCCCCGTCCCTCTCCTCCTGCAGCTGGTAGAACTCCAGGACCTCCGCGGCGGTGGTGGCCTGCTCGGGGGTCTTGTCGTCCCTCACCCTGCCTGTGAACCTGGGGAAGCGGAGACCGAGTCCGGAGTCCTCCTTGACGGTGCCGTAGGCGATGGTGTGGATCGGGCTGATGCTGATGTCGGCGGCGGTGACCTCGAGGACGACCCCGGGGACGAACCACACGTCGGGGACCATCTCGGCCTCGACGGAGGAGGGCTTCTTCTCTGATTTGTATTTGTCCAGCATTCCGGGCAGGGCCGCCAGGAACGCATCGTCGAATCCGGTGCCGAGCTTGCAGGCGGTTCCGAACTTTCCGGTATCTGGGTCATACGCCGCCATCAGCAGGGCGCCGTACATTCCGGCCCTCTTTCCCATTCCGTAGAAGGCTCCCACGACCGCCAGGTCGAAGGTGTCGACCAGGGCCTGCGTGTAGTCCTTCTTGTACTTGATCCACAGGAATCCCCTGGATCCCGCACGGTAGACGGAGACGTCCTCGAGGGACTTGGCCATGATCCCCTCGCACTTGGCGGCGACGGCCTGGTCGAAGAAGGTCTGCGCGTCCTCCTCGCTGGAGATGATGGCGCGGGTAGTGTATCCGACCTTGTCGGGCTCCAGTCCCCTGTGCTCCTCGAAGGACATCTCGAGCTTGGCACGCCTCATGCTGTAGGGCCTGAGGGTGTAGTCCACTCCGTCGTGGTAGAGCAGGTCGAACATGAAGATCTTCACGGGGACGTCCGCCACGGCCTGGGCCATGCCGTGCTTCTTCCTCCTGTGGGTGACGTTCTGGAAGGGGAGCAGGTTGCCGGTGGCGGGGTCGAACGCCACGCATTCTCCCTCGATGATGGCCTCCTTCCCCTTCAGCTGCCTGCTGAGCGCCTCGGCGATGTCGGGGAAGTTGGAGGTCAGGTCCTCGAGCCTCCTGGAGTAGAGCTTGACGAAACCTCCCGGGCCCTTCCTGATGTGGGCCTGCACGCGCATTCCGTCGTACTTGTACTCGAAGGCGCACTTGCCCTCCATCCTGTCCATGATGTCGGGCAGGGAGCGGAGACGCTCGGCGAGCATGACCTTGACGGGGCTTCCGACGGTGACTCCGATCTTCCTGACGGCGGCCATTCCTCCCGATGCCACGGTCTCGGCCACGAGTCCCATGTCGCAGGTGATGTTGAACGCCCTCTCGATGTCGGGACGCTCCTCCTTGGTGGCGAAGGCGATGGCCAGGGCATCCATGATGGTCATGGCCCCGGCACCGACCCTCATCCTGCCGGTGACGATCCTGCAGATGTACCTGGCCTCCACGGGTCCGGCATCGTGCATCATACGTGCCAGGAGCTTCATCTTCTTGTCCTGGGAGTCCTTTCCGACGGAGGTCTCGATGCTGGTGAGTCCCTCCACCACGGACTTGAACGTGAGGGGTTCGGAGAAGAGCGTCATCTGCTTCTTCTTGACGACGAGCTGCTCCGCGACCTCCCCTGGGTCACCGAGCTTGATCCACAGCTCGTCCACATCCTTCTGGCTCCTTCCGGACACGGAGGAGATGGCCCTCAGCACGAGCTTGTCGGCCATCCCCAGCTCCTGGGGATAGAATTCGGGGTGCAGTCTTCCGACCGACAGATAGATGATCTGTCTGAGCTCGCCCGGTTCCACTGTCTTGAAGAACTCCGCAAGGATGTCTGTCATCTCGAGACGGCTGCTGGTGGACTCCAGCCTGTCGAACATGGTGGCGAGCTTTTCGAACTGCATGATGTCCCCTCGTATGGCTCGGTCCTATTTAGTTTAGAATTGCGTGAGGCTGGTCTGCGTGCGGGGGACCCCCCTGTTGAGCTTCAGGTCCCTGTTGAGGGTCGCCAGCCGGTCCTTCATCATCTGCTCCTTCCTCTCGGCGGAGCTCTCCATCGCCTCGTCCATTGTGCCAGATGCCACGAGGAGGTACACCTCCCCGTTGTTCTTCCTGCCGGTCCTTCCGCGTCTCTGGATGGTCCTGATCTCGGAGGGAACGGGCTCGTAGAAGATGACCGCGTTGGTGCTGGTGATGTCGAGTCCCTCCTCCCCGACGGAGGTGGAGACGACCACGTTGTACTCCCCCGCGCGGAACCGGTCGAGGATGCCGATCTGCTCCTTCTGCTTCAGACCGCCGTTGGCCTGTCCGATGCGCTTGCAGACCCTGGCGGAGGGAACCACGGAGATCTTCTCGGCGATGAGGTCGCAGGATTCCCTATACTGGGTGAACACGATTATCTTGCTTCCCGGGTCCTCGTCGAGGATGCGGCTGACGAGTCCCAGGATGCGGGATATCTTGGGATGCTCCACCTTCGACGTACGGGCGATCTCCCAAGCGCGGAGGTATTCCTCGCGCTTCACCAGCTCCCTGCTGGCCCTGGATCCCTTCTCCGCCTCGGCGTCCTCGTTGACCGAGCGCAGGTACGAGCGGAGCACGGACATTCCCTGGGTCTCCGCCAGGTCGATGGCGTGCAGGATCTTGATGCAGATCGACTGCACGGTGAGTCCCCTGAACACGTAGTTGGTCTTCTCCCCGTTGGCGAGACGCATCTGCAGCGTCTTCGAGATCGACAGCATGTGCTTGGTGGACGGGGGCCAGTTGGGGTTGGTGAGGTGCATCGCGGTGAGCTCGGAGAAGTAGTGGTCGAGCAGTCCGCGGAGTGTCTGGGATATGTCGAGCAGGTCCTGCGGCATGTTGACGACGATGCGGTTGACGAACGTGTCGAAGACGTACGGGGAGACATCCGGGTCATCCTCGGTCCGCATCTCGACCCTCTCGATGGAGAGGTTGGAGCAGACCTCCGCGATCTTCTTGATGTCGGATCCCGGCGAGGCGGTCATCCCCATGGACCTGGTGTTCAGGGGAACGTACCTGGCGACGTTCACGTACGCGTAGTTGCCGGTGGCCCTGTGGGCCTCGTCGTAGATGACCAGTCCGAAGTCCCTCAGGTCGTAGATCCCGTTGTCGAGGTCGTTGGACACGGTCTGGGGCGTGGTGACGATGAAGTCGTTGTCGGCGATGATCCCGGACCTCTTGGCGGGAGCCATCAGTCCGTTCATCACGCCTATGCTCTTTCCCTCCAGCATCTCGGAGAAGAACCCGTGGTGCTGGTCCACCAGCGGCTTGGTGGGTGCGAGCATGAGCACCTTCCTCCCGCTCTCCATCGTCCTCGCCGCCACGATGAGCGCGACGGCGGTCTTTCCCAGTCCGGTGGGGAGGATGACGAGCGTGTTCTCCCTGAGGCAGCACTGGGCTATCGAGGATTGGTATCTGCGGTTCTCGATCCTGTCCGCGACGATGCCGGGAGCGGAAATGTACTCCATGGTGATTCGATGTGTGGATTCCTATATAAAACGAGGCGGGGGGTCCCCGAAAGTGAGAATGGAGAAGGATGTTCGGGGATCGCTCCCCGGGAAGAATGTTCAATCAGTTTCCGCAGCCGCCGCCACAGGAGGCGCAGCCGTTGAAGTTGGGGTTGCGGATGGAGAGTCCGGTTCCGAAGTTGGGGTCGTCGACGAACTCGATGACACAGTCGACGAGCGCCTTCTCGGTCTCCTCGTCGTAGTACATCTCGAAGCTCTGTGCGGTCTTGTCGACCTTCTCGTTCTCCTTGGCGCCCTGCTGGAAGGACATTCCGAACTGGGGGCCGGAGCAGGAGTAGCCGGAGAGGTAGACCTTGATTCCCCAACCGACCTTGTTGTTCTTCTCGAGAAGCTCGTCGATGAACTTCTCTGCGTCTGCGGTGATCTGTACCATGGTTGAGAGAATCCTCGAAGATATATAAAAGAGGGGCAGTGTCGCGCCGTCACCTGATCCTCTGCGGACCCTTCGTGCCGAAATCCGTGTTCCTGATGCAGAGCCAGGCGAGAGTGCACATCAGCACCATCCCGAAAAGCATCCCCGCGACCATGCTGTGGTAGATGGCCTCCATCCCGATCCCCGAGGCCACGACGTACATCCCGATGAACACGGACTCCCTGACGAACATCGCAGTCGTCGCCAGGACCGGTCTGCGGAGGGACTGCATTATGCTTGATGCCACGGTGGTCATGGCGGTCAGGAACACGATGATGCTGAACATCCTCAGCACCCTCACGAACTCGTCGTGATAGGGGACCATGTCGTCCGAATAGGTGTAGACCCAGGACACCGGATCGGCGAGGATGAACAGTGCCGCGGAAAGTGCCAGGCTGACGACGGACGCCATTAGCACCGTGTATCTGAAACCGTCCAGGGTGCCGGCCATGTTGCCTGCCCCCTGGGTCGCGCTGGTCACGGGGATCATGGCCTCCGCCAGTCCCTGCGCGGGGATGGCCGCCAGCAGGATGAACTTGAACGGGGTCATAGTGAGGACCATCCCGATGTCCCCTCCTGTCCTCATCACGAGCATGTTCTGGGGGATCATCAGGATGCCTATGGCCAGAAGTTCCAGCATGTGCGGGACGCCGACATACGCGACCTCTTTGATCTCGTCCGGACGCACGCGGGCCCCGCGGAGGGACATCCTGACGTGCATCCTCCCTCCCGCGTACCAGCACAGGGCGACAAGGACGGGGACCAGGAAGGAGATGCAGGTGGCGAGGGACGCGCCCGTCAGACCCAGTCCGAGGACGTAGATCAGGATGAGGACGAGGACCAGGTTGAGCGCCGCCGACACGACCGAGAGGCGGAGGACCCTCCTTCCCGCACCCTCGGCGCGGAGCAGTCCGATGACCATCCCGTGCATCACGATGGGCACGGAGAAGAGGATCTGGGGGAGCACGTATTCCCTGCACAGGCCGATGTCCCCTCCGTCGGCGAGGTAGCGCAGGAGGATGTCGCATGACGGGAGGAGGACGACCATCGTCAGGACAGCCGCCGTCACCGCCAGCAGCAGGGACTGCACGGCCATGCTGTCCGCACGATCCCTCTCTCCAGCCCCCAGTCTCCGGGCCACGGCGGTGGACGCTCCGACCCCGAGGCCGATGCCCACGTCGAGCACGATCCAGCACAGGGGTCCGGAGAGGTTGACCGCCGACAGCGCGGCCGACCCCAGGCCTGCGCACCAGGCCATGTCTATGAACGTCTGCGCGTGGGAGATCAGGATGGCCACGATGAGGGATGCCGCTATCACCAGTATGGCCCGGCGGGGCTCCTCCGTCATCATCCTCGCGTCGGCGCTTTCTCCCATCGTCGATCATTCCAGTTTCTTGTCGAAGACATCGGCGAACACCCTGAACGCGTTGGACTGCGCGCGGGTGATGCCCATGTATGCTGCTATCTGCAAAGTCTCGAGGATCTCGTCGCGGGTGGCGCCGAACATGATGGCATCCTCCATCTGCGCCCTTATGCAGTAGGGACTTCCGTACGCCACCGCCGCGGAGAGCGCGAGCAGATGCTTCGTCTTGTGGTCCAGCACCTTCTCCCCGTCGAATATGGACGAGCTGGTGTCGAAGTTGGCTATGAAGAGGTCGGGCCTCTCGCTGAGCACCTGGTTGACCACCGGCACCTTGCCGAGGGCCTTGCGTACCTGGGCGATGCGTCTCTCCGCCTCCTTCACTAGTTCTGGATCGTGTTCCATTCTGTTCACCTTCGCCCTCTCGGGCACTGACTCTTCTAATTGCAGTCTTGACTTTTTATATCCACTGTCTTCGAAATCGCCTCGACGGCAAGGAAACGGGCCGAAGAGGAATTAAAATGGAATTTGACAACAACGAAAGGCTTAGGAACTGTTTCAGGGACGAGGGAAGGAAGTACGGATACGACAACGTGTCGGCCGAGTTCCTGGACTTCAAGGACATGAAGATCCGCTGGCAGAGGACCTACGGATGGGCGGACTTCAGGGTCTCCGACTATCTCAGGGACGCACCCGACGAGGTCCTCCGCAGCACCGCCAGATCACTTTTCAGGAGGATCCTCGGCATCGAGGACAGGTACTCCCCCGAGCTCATGGAGTGGGTCACCCTCCCGGAGTTCCACCAGAGGAACAGGGAGACCTACCTCGACAGGTGCAGGAACATCACCAGGACGACCACCGGCAGGTGCAAGAGCCTCGACGAGGCGTACGACCGTCTGATCGGCGCCGGACTGGTCCCATATGACCCCACCATCACCTTCTCCTGGTCGAAGGACCCCTACACCCGTAGGGCGGGCAGCTGCTCGGTCCTGATGAGGGTGGTGGCGATCTCGTCCGCGCTCGACACCGACGATGTGCCAGACTTCGTCCTCGACTACTGCCTGTATCATGAATTGTGCCACATCCTCGTGGGTTTCGACCCGATGGGTGACGCGCACGAGGCGGACTTCTACGCTCTCGAGAATAAGTTCCCCTCGAAGAGGGAGGCCGAGACCTGGCTCAGGAGGATATGCGTGTTCGCCTGATGTCAAAACAAGATTCCTCCATCCCGGAGGGATCACCTGAGAAGTTGTCCCCCAAACGCTAACACGCCTTTTCATTGTCCAACGATGACGCAGGCCTCGAAGCACTGACTTACGCCGGGGGTGTGTGTCGGACCCTGTGTTGGCTTCCGGTCATTGCTGCACGATGACTCATCGCTGCTACCGCAAGAGCCCCAAAATATTGGGATCAGGGCCGCTGTCGGCCGTTCCGTACACATGGCGTTCACTGATCGCGCCCCTTCGTCAGAACGGTACAGAGTTCTCCAAGTTCCCTATGTTATATAAGAAATACCATACGTCCATTGACGTAATTAATGTTCGGTAATTGCGAATCGTATCGTCAATTGCTGGATTTCATAGATTATTCGGAGAAATTTTACGAATTTCGTAAAAAACAGGGTATCGGATACCATCATTTTTACGAATTTCACATTTTGTCGAACGAAAACCGAGATTAGCTTTATAATGGGGAAGAATATACTGCGAAATCATGCAGGAATTCTTCAACCCCAAGTCCGTGGCTATCATCGGCGCATCCAACGATGAGACCAAGCTCGGCGGTATGCTTGTAAAGAACATGATCGACGCCGGATTCAAAGGCAAACTCTACCCCATCAACCCCAAGGGCGGAGAGATCATGGGACACAAGGCATACGCCAACGTCACCGAGGTCGGAGCACCCATCGACCTCGCAGTCGTCGCAGTCAAGAACGTCTTCGTGCTCCAGGCAGTCAAGGACTGCGGAGCGGCAGGCATCAAGTACATGTCCATCCTCACCGCAGGATTCAAGGAGGACAGCCCCCAGGGAGCAGAGATGGAGAAGGAGATCGTCGCAACCGCGAAGGAACTCGGAATCCGCATCGCCGGACCCAACTGCTTCGGTGGAATGAACGTCAACAACGGTGTCAACTACACCTTCTCCCACCTCGTCCCCGCAGCAGGAAACATCTCCATCATGTCCCAGTCCGGAGCAGTCGGATCCTCCATCCTCGACTGGACCTGCTCCAACGGAGTCGGACTCGCCA
>JAKSHU010000019.1 GCA_024399175.1 archaeon | reverse complement strand
CTGCCAGAAGAAGATCGAGGCACTCCCCACTGAGACCGACAAGTTCGTCGAGCAGTGCCACAAGGAGTACGACGGTCACGTCCCCAACTACAACATCAAGAACTACGGTCTCTGAAGTTGAAGTTTAAACCTCTTACCTCCGGGGTCTCCCTGGAGGATTTTTTTATTTTTGACATCTCATGTGTGTTTGGAGTGTTGCGGTCTTGCATCATTCCAATCGGATAGCCTTTTTCGATCGATTCCCTCTCGAGTCGATGGTCGTATCCCCCTATGAGTTCAAAGCATCAATGTCCATCTTTATGAACAGACACTTAATCAATCCAACTGGTGTTATGAATTTTATTTTAGCGAACATTTGATGTTATCAAATTAAATATTCGTAACACTTGCGCCAACTGATAAAATGGACAACAAAGTCATTCTGGCAATCCTTGCAGTGGCAGTGATCATTGCTGCGGGTGCCGTCTGTGTCTTCACCATCGGTGGAAATAACGCACCTGAGAAGGAGCCCGAGAAGGAGCCCGAGAAGGAGCCTGTGAACGATCCTCATGAGATTACTGTCAAGGACAGTCTTGGAAACGATGTAACCCTCACCGTGCCTCTGACCAAGATCTGCACTGTCAATACCAATGCCGCCGAGTTCCTCCACATGTTCGGTGCATCTGACCGTGTCGTGGCCGTCGACAGCTCCCTCAGGGAGTCAATGCCTGCCATCTACGGCAAGGCGACTGATGTGGGGGACTACAAGACTCCTGCAGGAGACAAGATCATCGAGACCGGTGCCACCGTCGTCATCTCCCAGTCCTCCTCCAGATCCCTCTCTGCAGCCACGGAGCAGGCACTCAAGGACAACTACGGAATCACCGTCCTCCGCATCGATTGCTATGGAGAGAACATGGCCTCCGACATCGAGACCCTTGTCAAGGTTCTCGACAGCACGTCTGCAGAGAAGAAGCTCAACGAGTACAGGGGCATCTATGACGACATCGTCGCGAAGGTACTTGCCAAGGCAAAGGATGCACACAAGGATCCAGCCTTCCTGATGATGTTCACCAGCATGAACAAGTTCTACAATGACAACTCTGAACTCTGCAAGATCGTGGAGAAGATCGGCGGTCACAACTCTCTCGTCGACATGGGAGACAAGCCCTCCAAGAGCTCGGTCACCTCCGCACCCTCGAAGGAGACCGTGTACAACAATGGAATGACGAACGGCACCGACCTGGTCCTCATCAGAGGAATCTCTGGATCCACTGCTGAATCCTGTTACCAGAAGTTCCTTGCCTATGGTGGAACCTATGATTTCACCAAGCTCGACAAGGGAAACACCTCTGACATCTATGTCATCGAGACCGACGTTCTCTCCGGCCCCCGTGACTATGTGGGATATGTCTGCATCGCGGAATCCATGGGAATCGACACCGGTCTGGATTATGATAAGCTCGTGAACGAGTTTAACACAAAATATGGATTTGGGGTCATATATCCATATATCATGAGCAAGTTCCCTGCATGATATCATGAATCGTGAAGAGAGCTCGGCAACCGGATGGGAAGCATATTCCGACAGGGTTGCCGAACTCGAATCCGTTTACACAAGATCCACGAAGAGGAAGACCCTCTTCGTGATCATCGTTCTCATTCTCCTGATGATCTCGGTGGCCGTCTCCCTCTGTGTTGGGGCGGTGGACATCTCCCTGACCGACACTCTGAAGGTCCTCGGACACGCAATCCTCCCGGGACTAATCGATGGTCCGGAGAAGTTCTGGTACAGCAACATCATTCTCAATGACAGGCTGTCCCGTGTCGTTCTCTGCATCCTGGCAGGATTCAGTCTTGCCATTGCAGGTTCCGTGATGCAGAACATCCTCAGGAATCCACTGGTCAGTCCGTTCACCCTCGGAGTGTCCTCAGCCGCTTCCTTCGGTGCCGCACTTGGCATCATCTTCGGTGCAGGCATCACCGGCTCCGTGATGATCCTCGGACACGAGTTCTTCGTGAAGAACCTGCTCCTGGTGCTGCTGGCGTTTCTGGCAGCTCTCGGCAGCATCGCGTTCGTCATCATCCTCTCCAGACGCAGGGACATATCGAAATCCACGATCATCCTGACCGGGGTCATCGTGAGCTATCTGTTCCAGGCGGGAGTCTCTCTGTGCAAGTACTTCTCCGACGACCAGGCGCTGCGCGAGATCACCATGTGGCTTCTCGGAGGAATGTGGAACGCCTGCTGGGGAGTCGACTTCCTTCTGATTCCCATTGTGCTCGCGGGAGTCATCGTGCTGGAGCTGTTCTCCACCCGGATTAACGTGCTCTCCGCGGGAGACGACGTGGCATCCAATCTGGGCATCAACGTTCCCAAACTGAGAAGCACCTCCCTGATCCTGTGCACCCTTGTCACCTCCGTGTGCATAGCGTTCACGGGAATCATAGGATTCGTCGGACTCATCGCACCTCACGTATGCAGGATGTTCATCGGCAACGACAGCAGATACCTGTTCCCCGCGTCAGGTCTTCTCGGAGCCCTGATCCTTCTGGTCTCCGACACCGTGGCAAGGATGATCATCCGTCCCGAGGAACTTCCCGTGGGAATCATCATGTATCTGCTGGGAGGAATCTTCTTCATCTGGCTGGTCAGCAACAGGAAGAAGGAGGTGAGGTTCTGACACTGAGAATCGATCATCTGGTGCAGGGCTATGATGGCAGAGTCGTTCTAGATGATGTATCTCTGACTGTGGAGAAGGGAGAGATCGTCTGTGTGCTGGGGCCCAACGGAAGCGGCAAGTCCACGCTGATCAAGACCGTCTGCGACATCCTGAAACCCATCTCCGGGGAGATATCTGTCAACGGTCTGAAGGTCGGAGACATTGGAGCGAAGGAGTTCTCGAAACTGGTGGGCTATGTTCCGCAGAACTATTCCACCTCGGATTACATGAAGGTGTTCGATGCGGTCCTTCTGGGAAGGGCACCTTACATGTCCTGGTCCTATTCAAGGGAGGATTTCAGGATGGCCGCCAAGTCCATCCACGACATGGGGATCTTCGATCTCATCGACCGCAACGTCAACGATCTCTCCGGCGGACAGATGCAGAAGGTCACTCTTGCGAGGGCCATGACCCAGAATCCCGAGTTCTTCGTCCTCGATGAACCCACGAGCGCGCTGGATCTCAGAAATCAGATCGACACCCTGACGGCCATCCGGAACGTCGTCAGGCAGCAGAACGCGGGGGCATTGGTCGCGTTGCACGACCTCAATCTGGCCATCCAGTTCTGTGACCGCGTCATCCTGATCAAGGATGGTCGTGTCTACCGTGACGGAAGGCCTCTGGACGTCATCGACGAGGAGAGCATATTCCAAGTGTACGGGGTCTACTCCGAGATTCTCGAGGGACGCGAGGGAAGATTCGTCCACATCTGTGAACGGGCACCGCAGTGATCACCTGTCGGTGACCTCCTCGATCCGTTCCTCCGCATCGATGTAGAGGTCCTGGAGTTTCCTTCTCATGTCGTCGTCGGCATCCCACATGCCTCTCTCGATGGCCTCCTGCAGTCTTCTGAGGATGTTGCCCAGTGCATGGGGGTTCTCGTCCTTCAGCCACTGGTAGACCTCGTCGTCGAGGAGATAGCTCTCAGCCAGTCCGTCGTACATCCACTTCTCCACGATGTCGCTGGTGGCGTCCCATCCGAAGATGTACTCTGTCATCTTGGAGACCTCGTTGGCCCCGGCATAGCCGTGACGCATCAGGCCCTTGATGAACCTGGGGTTGCGGACCTGTGAACGGAACGCGAGCTGCAGGGCAGCCTGTGCCGTGCGGACCTTGGTGGAGGAGCTGTCGGAGGTGTCCCCCACATAGGCGGCCGCCTCGGTGTTGCCGTTGCTTCTCATGAACGACGTCATTCCTCCCAGATATCCGTACATGTCATCCATGTCCACCATTCCTATCTCCTTGTCGGGAAGGTTCTTCACGACGGCGTTGGAACCTGCGAAGCGACGGGTGAACTGGTCCTCCATCCTCTTTCCGGAGAGGCCCCTTCCGTATGCGAAGCAGGCCCACTCGGAATAGGTGCGGGCGAGGTCAGAGGAGTCGCCCCACTGGGATGTGCCTATGGAGATGTTCATTCCGGATCCGTAGGTGCCGGGTGCGGAACCGAATATCCTTGCGGACGCGTTCCTTCTGGCCTCGTCCACGGGCATTCCGTCCGCGATGAGGTCCGTCACCTCCCTTCTGATGGAGGCGGCGATGGCGTTCTGCTCGTCATCCTCGTCGAGTTCCGACACCATCCTGACAGCATCGTCGAGAAGGTCAATGAGATTGCCGAACGAATCCCTGAACAGGCCTGTTATACGTATGGATACGTCAACCCTGGGTCTTCCGAGTTCCGACAGGGGGATGGTCTCCAGTCCGACCACGTTCTCCCCTCTCCACACGGGTCTGACCCCCATCAGCCACAGTGCATAGGCGATGTCGTCCCCGTTGGTCTTCAGCGTGTCCGTGGCCCAGACGATGAGTGCGATGCTGGTCGGCAGATGGCCCCTGTCCTCCTTGAACTTCTCCAGCATCTGGTCCGCGTTTCTCCGGCCGATCTCCCAGGCCGAGCGGCTGGGGATCGTGTCAGGATCCAGACCGTAGTAGTTCCTTCCCGAGGGAAGTATGTCCGGTCCGCTCCTGGTCGGTGCTCCCGAGGGGCCGGGCATGACGTATCTTCCGCCGAGGGCCTCCACCAGGGAGGAGAGCTCGTCGGAGTTGTGCATGAGCTTCTGTCTGAGCGGTCCGCACATGTACCTTACCAGTTCCAGCAGGGCATCGGACGGAGTGCAGACGTCGGAGACGATCCCTATGCATCTATCAAGGTCGTAACCCACTTCCCCCATCCGGGTCAGGAGGTCCCTGCATTCCGTTCTGCATCCGCACCTCTCCAACTCCTCGGGAAGGGACACCCTTCCGTTGAGGGCGACGCGGGTGAACGTGTACATGTAGTCATCGAGCATGGAACCTTCCGGGACACGTCCCAGCACGTGAAGTCCGTTGCGGATCAGCTCGTCATCCGCCTCCAGCAGATGGTCGTTAAGGTCGGGCAGTCTGCTTATCAGATCTTCATCGGGCATCTCCGGGTCCCAGCCAAGTTCGTCTAAGATGGATTCTCCGATGCAGATGTCGCGTATCTGCCTGGTCAGCACCTTCCTCCTCTCGTCCTGCATGGTGTTGGAGGTCTTCAGATACTCCTGCAGGAGTCCCATCAGGACCTCGGTCTCCCCGTACAGGCCAGACTTCATCATCGGCATGCAGTTGTATCCCACCAGCACGGCCTCGGAACGTCTCTTGGCCTGGACTCCCTCTCCAGGATCGTCCATCTGGAAGGGGTAGATGTTGGGGATCCCGTTGAGCACGACGTCGGGACAGCACTTGGCCGACAGTGCGTTGGGTTTTCCCGGGAGCCATTCCAGGGTCCCGTGGGTTCCGAGGTGGATGACCGCATTGGCTCTGAATCCGTTCTGGATCCACCTGTAGAATCCCAGATACTGGTGGGTCATCATCAGTTCCGCATCATGGATCACGGTGTCGGCGATGTCCATCCATGCCCTGAGGGGCTGCAGGGTGATCAGGACGTTTCCGTTGACAACGCCTGGGACGATGATCTTTCCGTTCTCCGTCATCACGTCCCCGGTGGGCTGACCCCATCTCTCCTCCATCCTCGTCCTGACGAACTGGGGCAGTCTCTCGTATTCGCGGAGATACTCCTTCCTGTCGACCAGGGCGACGGACCTGTCCCTGACATCGCCGGACGTCGTCCAGTCGAGGTTGTTCGTCACGTTGCAGAGCAGTTCGTCCACGAGTGCCTTTCCGTCTGCTGGCACATGATCCACGGTGTATCCCTCGGCCTTCAGTCTGGACAGGATCCTCACGGCCGATTCCGGTCCGTCAAGTCCTGCCGCACTTCCGATGGAACCGAGATCGGGGCGCGACTGATACAGGATCAGGGCGACCCTCTTCTCGCTGTTGGGGGTCCTGCCGAGGTCGATCCAGCCCTTCACCATCCTCAGCAGATGGTCGATGCGGTCCGGAATGGGTCTGGAGACCTTCCTTCCGTTCTCGTCCGTGACTGTCTCGGACACCGGCACGCTGATTATCTGGCCGTCAAGCTCGGCCCAGGAGGTCTGGAATATGAACTCCTTCCGGTATCCAGGCTTCCTGGAATCCTCATAGTCGGACAGTCTCCCGTTCACCGATATGGTCTGGATGATGGGGACGTCGATGACGCTGCGGTAGATGTTGCTCTCCTCGTTCCTGGAATCCCTCGTCTGTGAGAACGGGGAGCTCATGATGATGGCCCCCACCAGGGGTCTGCCCTCCCTTGTGAAATATCTGCGGATGATGTCCCCCGTGTTCTTCTGTGCCAGGCTGTTGTTCTGACTGGCATTGAAGAAGATGGGGATGATGTTCATCCCTGCCTCCTCCGCTCCGTGGATGAGGGCGTCCACGTGGCCCAGGTTGTTGTAGATCCAGTGCGTCGCCACGAACATGTATCCCACGGTGGGTCTGTCCGGATCCAGAGTGGCGAGGTAGTCCTCGGCGGTGATGTCCCGGGGGTGGTCGGGATGATAGATGCCGTCCGTCCTCTGGACGATCGGAGGTGAGACGACCATGTCGTGGAGTCCCCTCCTTCCGAGCTCCCATCTCAGGAGGTTCTCGTCGTTTTCCGACGCACGGTTTCCCAGGTACGCCATCGCCGTGGAGTATTCCTCGTCGCTTCCGCGGAAGTATCTGCGGTACATCGAGGCCACGTCCCCGTTGGCGGAGAACACCAGGAGGGTGCCCTTCACCTCCTCGAACCGTCTCTCCAGCTTAGCGAAGGACTCATAGCGACTCGGATCCATCAGGCATCTGAATATGACAAGGTCCGCCTGTACGATCATCCTGGAATATTCGGCGGTGAGGAGGACATCCTCCTCCATGTCGTGGGTGCTGGAACCGGAGAATGCTATGTCGATGCCCAGTTCCTCGGAAATCCTGTCAACGGGTCCCTTCATCGTGTGAGGGTCCATCGACCCCACGGTGATGTTGATCACGTTGAACTGCATATTGGTGCATACGATTATCTGTATTAATATGCGCCAGATGTGACACGGCTTTCCCGCCTTCTCGCATTTCTCTTATATGGCTGGGTCATTGCACACGTCATGGATGCGATAACAATCATTCTCCTGGGCATCGGCCTGGCCATGGACGCCTTCGCGGTCTCGATCTGCAAGGGTCTGGCGATGGGCAAGGCCAGGCTGAAGGCGATGGTCATTATCGGATTGTGGTTCGGATTCTTCCAGGCCATCATGCCTGCCATCGGTTACTTCGTGGGCAAGGCATTCTATGATCTGATATCCGAGTACGACCACTGGGTGGCATTCATCCTTCTCGCACTCATCGGAGGGAACATGCTTCGTGAGGCACTGTTCGGTGAGGAGGAGGATGTGGATGCTGACATCGGTTTCAAGATCATGCTTCTTCTGGCGATCGCCACCAGCATCGATGCACTGGCAGTGGGAATATCCATGGCGATGGATGGCGGAGACATTCTGGTTCCCGTCGTGTCCATCGGAGTCATAACGATGGCATTGTCCATGGTCGGTGTGAAGATCGGAAGTCTCTTCGGAGACCGCTTCGGTTCGAAGGCGGAGATCCTTGGAGGAATAATTCTGATAGGCATCGGTCTGAAGATCCTTCTCGAAGGGCTGGGAATCTTCTGAACATCCGGTACTGATCCCTCGGGGGCGTGGGAACACGCCTCCGACAATAATCTTCTGTGGAAGAAGGAATGAGTAAGAAACAAGAATTCTTGAAATGAATAATGAAAAAGTGGTTGACAGCGTGGATGCTTTCCCGTGCACTTGCGCAACACAGTACGCGACATCTACGCGGGCAGGCTTAACTTCCGGGTTCGGAATGGGACCGGGTGAACCCCGCCGCTATGGCCGTCAGACCAAAACTTATGATAGCAGACTCATATATAAAAGTTGCTCAGACGTCCGCCTTGTCGGGCCCGGTGATGATCCCTTCGTCGAAAGTCACCATGTTGGAGAACATGTGCTTGAGTCCCCAGTCGGCAAGCTGTATGAGGATGGGAATTAGACTCTGACCTTCCTCGGAAAGAGAATATTCGACACATTTGGGTGAGGTCGAACGTACATTGCGGATGATGATCCCGTCGTTCTCGAGCTCCTTTAGCTGAAGCGTGAAGATGCGGGGCGAGATTCCATCGATCTCATTGATGAGCTGATTGAATCTCATCGGTGCTCCGTTGCGAGCAAGCTTGCAGATGATCACTGTCTTCCACCTGCCCTCGATCACGGACATCGCGGCATCGACCGCACAATCTGTCCTTGGTGCACCTTTCATGAATTCACCATTGTATTTTTGGTATTTATGGTTCATTGCACATCCAGGGATTCAAAGAACCGTCCGGATGCGCAATGAACACATCTCCTGACCATGTGGTCAGTTCTTCTTCTGGAACTTGCCGTCCTTCTTGTGGGAGACGAGCTTGGATCCCGCGGCGTTGGCCTGAAGGCTCTCGACGCATTCCGGCGCCTCGGCCTTGGTCCTGAACAGCTTGGTGGCCTTCTCGTTGCCTTCGGCCTTGACCTGCCATTTGTCGACATCCTCACGCTTGGTGATGTGCCAGGTCTTGGGTTTGTCCTTCTTCTCGGCAGCAGGTTTGGTCTCGGTCTTGGCAGGAGCCTTCTTCACGGGTTCCTTCTTCTCCGTGGTGGGTTTCGTCTCCTTCTTCTCGGCGGTCTTCTTGGTGGTTTCCTTCTTGGTAGTCTCAGCCATCTTCTTTCCATCTCCCTTGGTTTCAGATTTTCTTGTTGAAGTGGTTTTCTTCGCAGGGGCGCGAATCTGGATGTAGTCCTCGCGACTGTATTCCCTCACAGGTTCCCTGACCCTGTTGTCGGCATCTTCATCTTTTTTCTTTCTGAAGAGGCCCATGGGCATCACTTGGTTTCAAGAACCTTGATGATGTGCCAGCCGAACTCGGTCTTGACAGGCCCCACGACGGCGCCCTTCTGGGCGGCGAAGGCCGCATCCTCGAATTCCTTGACCATGTCTCCCTTCTTGAACCATCCGAGGTCGCCACCCTTCCTCTTGGAGGGGCAGGTGGAGAACTTCTTGGCAAGGTCCGCAAAGTTTCCTCCGTTCACGATCTCGGTCTTAATGTCATTGGCCTTCTTCTGGTCCCTGACCAGGATGTGGGCCGCGTGCACCTGGGTTGCCATGGGACCGATAATTGCATACAAAATTAAGAATTTTTTTGGGGTGGGCCCCCGACGGGGAATCACTCCCCGTCGTTCTTCATCCTGGGACGGCTCTCCGTGCCGTCGGCGGACCTGTAGAACCTCTCGGTTCCCAGAGGCTGCTTCTGGTTCGTGAACTCCCAGGGCCAGTTCTCCATCTCCTTGGAACGGATCTCGTCGTTGGCCTTCCTAACCTCCGCGGTGCTTCCCAGGACGACGGGGCCCCACATGGTCTGCTTCTCCCCGATGGGATCCCCTTCCAGGACCCAGAGCTCGGAGGCGACCTCACCCATGGTGACGGTGACCTCGCATTCGGGCTTCAGCTTGAGCCTGGTTCCCTCCTGGAACTCTTTCTCGCAGACGGTGGCCTTTCCCTCCGTGATGTAGATGTTCCTCGAGGCGGCCTCGGTGGGGGCCAGGGTGAAGGTGGCGCCTGTGGGCATGTCGACCTTCATGATGCGGACGTGGTGCGCCGGATCGGCGGCCCAGGAGACCTTGTTCGGAACTGTGGCCCTGGTTCCCTCGAACTCTCCCGCAAGGATGGTGACGAGACATCCGTCCTTCTCCACCGTGCAGAGGTCCTCTTTCCATATCGTGGTGACCTCCACGGGGGAGTTCTTGTCCTTGAGAGGAAGATTCAGCATGATCTGGGTGACCAGCTGGGGATTCTCCCTGTCCTGGTGGACGAGGGGATACATCTCGCAGTGGTGGTACCTGCTTCCCGCGGAGACCCACTGCACGTCACCGTAACCGTAACGTCCCTGGTTTCCCAGCGAGTCGAAGTGGTCCACATATCCCTTGGACACGAGCGTGATGGTCTCGTATCCCCAGTGGGGATGGTGGACGAATCCCGGCGACACCTTGCCGGTGTACATCCTGTATCCGAACAGCTTGTAATAGTCCTGTCCGATGTCCTTCCTCCTGACATCCTCGTAGGGAGGTGCCTGACGTTCGTTGCCTACCGGGTACTTGTCGAAGTGGTGGGACACGAAGAGGAATGGGTCGTCTATGTCCCAGTGCAGTTCCGCGACCTGCTCCCTGAGGATAGGTCCGTTGTCTTTCTTTCTACCGAATAGGCCCATGGACTCTGTATCTCCTCCCGTTTATTAGTGGTTTGTGCAGTGTTCCAGACGCCCTTCGCCACACCTCTGGCCAATCGATTAATAGTGGTAGCCTATTGGCTTGGTCATGGGCGAAGATGGAGTACGTCTCAACAAGTTCATCGCAGAAGCAGGTGTGGCATCCAGAAGGGCAGCTGATCGCCTGATTGACGAGGGACGTGTGTCCATCAACGGCAAGATCGCCGTCCTTGGCGACAAGGTCTGTCCCGGAGACAAGGTCTGTGTGGACGGAAAACGCATCCAGAAGGATGACGGAGGCGTCGTCATACTGGCGTTCAACAAGCCCCGCGGACTCACCTGCACCGCAGACCCAGGCGACAAGGACAATGTCATCGACTTCATCAACTATCCCCGCAGGATCTTCACCATCGGAAGACTTGACAAGGACTCCGAGGGACTGCTTCTCCTGACCAATGACGGAGACCTCGCCAACAAGATCATGCGTTCCAGATACGGTCACGAGAAGGAGTACGTCGTCACCGTGGACAAGGACATCACCAAGGATTTCATCAGGGGCATGTCCGGCGGAGTGCCCATCGACGAGAACGTCGTCACTCGCAGATGCAAGGTCTCGGAGGTCGATCCCCGCACCTTCCGCATCATCCTGAAGCAGGGACTCAACAGGCAGATCCGCAGGATGTGCGAGTACTTCGGATACAACGTCGTCCAGCTTGTCAGGGTCCGTGTGATGAACATCGAGCTCGGAACCCTCAGGGCCGGCAGATTCAGGGACATCACCAAGAAAGAACGTGAGGATCTCACGGCCGCCCTGGAGAAGAGCGTCCTCGAGGACAAGGACTGAATCCGGGCATTTTTTCCTTTCATCCCGTTCATGCGACCGATCCAGGTTTCATCCTGTGATGCCAATCCGGTCATAAGGTTCGTGTCGGAGAATTGCGGACACGCAGATGTCGTTTATGTGAAAAATGGGTGGGGGACGGATCCCCCGGTTGATGTTTTACTCTGAACTCCTCTCGATGAGGCCCCTGTATTTCCTGATCTCCTCCTCGGACATGGAGGTCTTGGTCTTCAGGGTGTAGTCGGTGTGCTGCTCGTTGCACTCGACATATGCGGAGAGCATTCCGTCGTTGGAGACGGTGAACCTGACCTGGATGGGGGTCTTCGCGGTGACATCCTCGGGAAGCTTCATGGAGAAGGATCCGACGAGGTTGGAGTCGGCGAGCTCGACCCTGATGCCGTTGTCATCGTTCTGGGCCGCGTTCTCGTAGATCTCGACGTCGATGGAGAGCTGACCGTCCACGTTGGGGTAGTAGGTCTTGTTCTCGACGATGGGGAGCTGGATGTTCCTGTAGACGATGTTGGAGACATACTCGTTTCCGGCCCCGTCTCCGACCTTGATTCCGAAGGACTTGCTGAGGACGTTGTGGACGATGATGGTGTCCTCGACATCCTTGGCGACCTCGTCGATCTTCTGGGAGATGACTGCCTCGTCTGCGGGGGCGTCACCCTCCTGGGTCTCCTCGACGATCTTCTCCTCGATGTCCTTCAGGAGGTTGCTGGACCTGCAGAAGACCGCGGCACCCTTGGCGACGGACTGGTCGGGGTCGTAGAGCTTGATCCTTGCCTCGGGGAATCTCCTGAGGATGGCGGACTCGACCTGGGGCATCCTGGAGGATCCTCCGACGAGGAGGAACGCGTCGATGTCGTTGACGGTGAGTCCCTTGGATTTGAGGGTGTCCTCGACGGTGTCCACGGTGGTCTCGATGAGTGCCCTGGTGGCGTCCTCGAACTCCTCCCTGGAGACGGAGTAGATGACCCTCCTTCCGCCGACGCTCATGGTTCCCCTGGTGGACTCGGAGGTGGAGAGCCTCTTCTTGAGTTCCTCGGAATCGGCGATGAGCCTCTCCATGACCTCGGGGTCGGCCTCGATCTCGTCCTCGGTGAGTCCGCTCATCTCGGCGATCTTGGAGATGATGATGGACTTGAGCGCATCGTCCCAGTCCTTTCCTCCGAGCAGCCTCTGTCCGTCGGTGGCGATGGCGGTGAAGGATTTTCCATCGATCTGGAGGATGGTGACATCGAAGGTTCCTCCTCCGAGGTCGTAGACGAGGACCTTCTTGGATTCGCCCTCGGTGTTTCCGAATCCGAAGCAGACTGCGGCGGCGGTGGGCTCGTTGAGGAGGATGACCTCGTCGAGACCTGCGATGCGTCCCGCGTTGGTGGTGGCCTCCCTCTCCTCGTGTCCGAAGTAGGCGGGAACGGTGATGACAGCCTTCTTCACGTCTCCCTCGTCGAGTCCGTGGGCCTCCTCGAAGTCCTTGAGGAGCTTCTTGAGGATGAGTGCGGAGAGCGAGGGGGGAGTGTATCTGATTCCGTCGATGTCAACTGAGTAGTCGGTTCCCATCTGCCTCTTGATGTTGAGGATGATCCTGTCCTGGGGATACATGAGAATCATGTCCTTCGCGGACGATCCGACGATCTTCTCCCCCACGTCGTTGAAGAGGATAACCGAGGGGACGGTCTCCTCCTGTTCGTAACTCTTCTCGACAACGGGCTCTCCGTTGTCATCGATGTAGGAAAGGCAGGAATAGGTGGTACCTAGGTCTATTCCGATGCTGTATTCTTCACTCATTTGTTAACACCTGTTACTGGTCCGGCGAGAGCCTGAACCCGGTCTGTGACTGGGCGGGTGCTGGTTCCGCTACTTTATAAACATTTACTTTTTCTTTGAGGAGGGCGCGTCCGTCGTACTCGTATCCGCTGGACAATCTCTCCGCCACGGTTCCGTTTTTGCTCGGATCGGTCGTGGGGACGACTCCGACGATCCTCTGGTGCATCACATCAACCTGGTCTCCGTCCTTTCCGTAGGGGCCGACGGAGATGCCGGCGTCGGAGATCATGTTCTCGAGGTCCACGAGGTAGGCCTCGAAGGAGCTGAGGATGTCCTTCGCGGTGAGGGAGGCGATGTTGCGGCCCATGTCGTTGCAGAGCTTGGCGTAGTCCTCCCTGATGAGGCAGAGCTTCTCCATGATCGTCATCAGCTTCTTGTTGCCGAGCTCCCCGTCCCTGCGGGACAGCTGCTTGAGGTAGACGTTGAAGACCTCCTTGGTGGTGATGAAGTCCTCGAGCTTGGGGTCCTTGAGGGCGGCATCCAGCTCGGGGGGTGCGGGACCCTCCCTGAATCCGGTGGTGCCCTCGACGGAGACGTACTGCTCGGCAGGTTCCTCGGCGGGTCTCTCCGCGGGCTTCTCCTCCTTGGTCTCCGCCTTCGGCTCCTCGGAGGTGAACGCGGTCATCTGGATCTCGTCGAGCCTGTTGCTGAGCATGTCGGTGGAGTTCGACAGGTTCTCGATCTTCTCCATGGTCTCGATGAGGTCGGCGGCGAGCCTTCCCTGGCTCTCCTTGACGTCCCTGTTGGCGCTGATGACCTCGTCGTTGCCCCTCTGCAGGCTCTCGAAGGCCATCTGGATCTGTTCGAAGCAGGCCTTGATCTCGTTGTTGGAGTCCACGACCTGGTCGAGGGCGTCCCTGATCTCGGAGTTTTTGACGGCCTTGTTCTTGTCGGAGATCCTCTTTTTAGAAGGAGTGGTCGCGACCTCCTCCCCATCTATTTCAATCAATGTCTTCTGTTCGTCGCTCAAAGTCTCTTCCTCCTGTCCTCGTTGAAGAACCAGATGAGTGGGTCTTCGACCCTTGATGGTGAAATGCCCTTGGTAAGGCTGCCCTCGCTGGTCTCTCCGCCCAGTGCGGAGACCGCGAAGAACTCATGTCTGTTGAAGTTTCCGACGGAGTCCATGAACTCCTCTCCCAGCATCCTGCGCAGGTACTCCTGCACCTCGCTTCCGACGAGCGCGAGGTTCTCCATGTCGGGGGAACCGTACTCGCGTGCGATGTGGAGGGAGGATTCCGGACCGAACGTCACATCCTCGTCGACCCCGCCCTGGACCGCCTTCGTGAGCAGGTCCGACTTGGTGAGGACGACCGCGAGGGGTATGTCGATTCCCGCCCTCGCCTTCAGCTTGGTCTTGTCGCGGATGATCTCCGCGATGTATCCTAGCCTCTCGGCGGGGGACGGCAGGTCATCGGCCTCCGGGAGTCCGAGTCCCCTGCGTATGGCGGGCACCTGCAGGGGGTCCACGAGGAACAGAATTCCCGCGGCCCCGGCGATGTAGGTGCTGATGTTGAGGGATGCGAGCTTGTCCGATCTGTCCAGGTCCCTTCCGCAGGTGTCCATGAACGC
>JAKSHU010000187.1 GCA_024399175.1 archaeon | reverse complement strand
CGTTTCGAGAGGCTTATCGAGATCGCCGCCCACGAGTTCTACAAGAAGATCGCGGACAACTGCACCACCTGCTTCCTCGACAGTCTCCAGGACCTCGAGGGTATCATCATCGGCGGACACTCCCCCACTAAGGACTTCTTCTACAACGAGCAGTACCTCCACCACGAGCTCCAGAAGAAGGTCATCAAGCCCCTCATCGATACCGGCTACACTGACGAATCCGGACTCAAGGAACTCGTCGACAGGGCTCAGGGCTCCATCGCCGACCAGTCCCTTGCATGGGAGAAGGAGATGATGCAGAGGCTCTTCAGGGAGATTAGGAAGACTACCGGCGGACTTTCCGCATACGGTGAGGCCCAGGTCCGCCAGTGCGCGGAGATGGGTGCCATCGACACCTTCCTCATTTCCAGCCAGCTCAGGAAATACCGCTGTAAGTGCGAATGCGGATGCGGAAACAAGTTCGAGGCAACCACCGACAACGACGAGGATCCCGTAAAGTGCCCCGAGTGCGAAGGAAACGCGAAGATCGTCGAGAGCATGGACCTCATCGACAACTTCTTCGAGATGTCCGACCTCTACAACTCCAACATGGAGCTCATCTCCGGTGACTCCGAGGAGGGAGAGATGCTCCTGAAGGCATTCGGAGGAATCGCAGCCATCCTCAGGTACAGCCTGGAGTGATTTCTATGAAAGTACAGGAACAGTTCATCGCAGAATGTGAGGCAGCAGTGAAGAACGTCCTCGCATCCATGGGTGCCCCCGAGGATGTGAAGATCGTCAAGGAGATCCCCGAGAATGCCGATCTGGCTATTCCCTGTTTCACCTTCTCCAAGGCACTCAAGATGGCCCCTGTCGCCATCGCCGAGAAGATTGCTTCCGAGATCAAGGTCCCCTGCGGACTCATCACCGGACTCACCGCACTCAACGGATACCTCAATTTCACCATCGACAGCTCCGCACTCGTCACCGACCTCCTCTCCGAGGCGGTCCAGAAGGGTGCCGACTTCGGAAAATCCGCACCCACCGGACTCAGGGTAAATGTGGAACACACCTCCACCAACCCCACCGGTCCCGTCCACGTCGGACGTGCCAGGAACCCCATCATCGGTGATACCCTTGCAAGGTGTCTCAGGATGCGCGGACACGATGTCACCACCGAGTACTACGTCAACGACGTCGGAAAGCAGGTCGTCATGATGTCCTGGGCGGTCGCCAACGTGACCCCCGAGGAGGTCCAGAAGGAGATCGAGGAGACCGAGAAGGCGGATGATCGCGACAAGGTCGACCACAGGCTCGTCTACAACTACCGTGTCGCCAACAAGAAGGTGTTCCAGGTTCCCGAGATGGAGGCCGAGATCGCAGAGATCCTCAGGAAGTTCGAGGCAGGAGACCAGGCAACCATCGACCACGTCAAGAAGGTCGCAGAGGCCATGCTCGGCGGAATCAACGAGACCCTCGCAGCCATGAACGTCAAACTCGACAGGTACACCTGGGAGTCCACCTTCATCGCCAACGGTGCGGCCAAGGAGATCGTCCGCAAGCTGCAGAACACCCCCTATTCCGGACAGACTGAGGACGGAGCATCCTTTGTCGACCTCAAGGACTTCGGAATCCACGGAAAGAACACCAAGTTCACCTTCACCCGTGCAGACGGTACCACCCTCT
>JAKSHU010000186.1 GCA_024399175.1 archaeon | reverse complement strand
CCAGCTACAAGGCCGGAGCCCGCGAGGCTCCGACCGCTGTCAGGCAGGCCTCATACAACTTCGAGGAATATCATTTTGAACACGGTCTGGACCAGTACCAGCCCGTTGTTTGTGATTACGGCAACTGCGATGATTTCATCCTCCCCGAGGATATGATCGAGGAGGTCAAGTTCGCAGTCGGCCCCACAATCAGAGATGGGAAGTTTCCCATCCTCATCGGCGGAGAGCATTCGGGAACCATCCCCGTCATCCAGAGTTTCAAGGAAGGTAGCATCGCCCTCATCACGATCGATGCCCACCTGGACTCCAGGGATGAATATATGGGCACCCCGAACAGCCACGCCTGCGTCACCAGACGCGCCGCAGAACACCACGGACTGGACAATGTCTGTGCCGTGGGAGTCAGGGCCATAGGAAGAGAGGAACTGGACAGGGAGGACGTCGTCCCCCACATCACCGCGTTCGACATCTTCGACAACGGCATCGAATGGGCCATGAAGAAGGCCCTTGACAACCTCAAGGCGGACAAGGTGTACCTCTCGGTGGACATCGACGGGATCGATCCCGCATATGCTCCCGGAACCGGCACACCCGAACCGTTCGGACTTCTCCCGATACAGGTCAAAAAGGCCATCAACATGGTCGGAGAGCGCCTTGCCGGTTTCGATGTCATGGAGATCTGTCCCCCTGCGGATCACTCCGGGATCACTGCCATACTTGGAGCGAGACTCATCAACGAGGCACTCGCTGTCCTCGGCAAAAACCTCAGGCAGTGAGTCTGGAAAAAAGAAAATGGGCCCGAAGGCCCGGTAGTTTTTCAAAGGGAATTGAGGAAGTCCGCGACGACTCCCTCGTATTTCTGAGCGAGCTTCTCGGCGGTCTCCGCGTCACGGGACTCAGCGTACACCCTGAAGATGGGTTCGGTGCCTGAGGCCCTTGCGAGGACCCAGCCGTCATCGAATAGGATCTTGAGTCCGTCGGTGGTGTCCCTGTTGAGGTCCTGGGTCTTCTCCTCGAGATACCTCATGAGGGGCTCCTTCCTGTCATTGGGACAGACAATCTTCTTCTTAACGGTGTAAAAGGGAGTGAGCGAGGACACCTGTTCGCTGAGAGGGCCGATGGTGAGAATGCTCTCGAGCATCCTCGCGATAGCCATTCCTCCATCCCTGCAGAACTGGTGGTCCGCGAAGATGAGTCCGCCGTTCTCCTCTCCACCGAAGAGTCCTCCGGTCTCGATCATCTTCCTTGCGACCTTGGGGGATCCCACTGCGGTGCGCAGGACGGTTCCGCCGACCTTTCCGACTGCATCATCGATGACGGAGGAGGTCGCCACAGGGGTCACGATGATTCCTCCGCCGTTGGCCTTGACGATGGTGCTGGCGAGGATCGCAAGGGTCTTGTCCCCGGGGACATATTTTCCGTTTCCGTCGACGAAGACGCAGCGGTCCGCATCACCGTCGTGGGCGATACCCAGGACTGCTCCAGTGTCCCTGACAAGGTTCATCAGGTCCTGCAGATGGTCCTCGGTAGGTTCGCTGGGATGTCCGGGGAACTCTCCCTGAGGATTTCCATTGAGAGTGATAGCCCGCACCCCGAGCTTCCTGAGAAGAAGGGGGGAGGTGTAGTATGCGGCACCGTTGGTGCAATCCAGGACCACGGTCAGGTTGGCGGCACGGATCTTCTCGGCATCGACCTTGGAGACGATGGAGTCGACATAGTCGTCAGCGGCTCCGAGGTACTCCTTCATTGTTCCC
>JAKSHU010000185.1 GCA_024399175.1 archaeon | reverse complement strand
CTGCTTGACCATGAACGGGATCGTCCTGACCTGGGCCATGTCGGTGATGTCGTCGGGGGCGAGGTTGACCGACTGCATCTTCCTCCTGAAGAACTCGGAGGAGTCGTACATGGTACGGATCTCCTTCTGGAGAAGTTCGAACTGCATTCTCTTGAGGTCCTCTGTGGACATCGTCTCGAGCTCTTCGTTCCTGAAAGCCATGTTTTTCACCGGTAGTGTTGTGCCATGACGTGGCACGCTGATGTCCCGCCAATATAGGTAACGATATTAAACGTTGACCTGTCGGATCCGCACCACGGCTCCGCCCGGGGCAAGGGAATATATGCCCCGTCCACATCGCTCCGTCAATGTGGAAAGACCTCGTGCTCGATGGCAGAACCTGCCACACCTACTCCCCCACCGGCGACGGCCCCGTGATCTTCATCGGGATCATGTCAGACCAGAAGGAATCGATGACCCAGATCGCCAGGAGTGTCGAGGAGGAGCTGGGAGAGTCCGAGCCTTTCACCCTGTTCTTCTTCGAGTCCTCCGACTGGATGGATGACTTCTCCCCCTGGGAGATGGACACCGGTCTCGGACAGAGGTTCGGCTCCGGCGGAAGGGCCCTCTCCGACTGGCTGGTCGACAGGGCCATCCCTTACGTGAGGGAGGAGTTCCCCTATGCCACCGAGACTGCCATCGTGGGATACTCCCTGGCGGGACTGTTCTCCCTGTGGACCTTCTACGAGACCCATGCTTTCAGGGCCGTCGGATGCTGCTCCGGTTCTCTCTGGTTCAAGGGGTGGGACGAGTACGCCGACCGTGCGAGGTCCCCCGAGAACGGTGCCGTCTATCTCAGTCTCGGCGGGAAGGAGCCCGGCTCCGGCAACATCCTCACGGCATCTATCGGCGTGCAGTACCTCAAGCAGAAGAAGCGTCTCGAGGGAGACTCCGCCCTGAGGGCCTACATCCACCAGCAGAACTCCGGTGGACACTTCTCCGATGTCCCCGGCAGGATCGTCAAGGCCGTCGTGTGGATCGTCAACGCGCTCGCCGTGTACTGAACACCGGGAAGCCGGTTCACTTCGGCAATGTTCATATCGTGAGAACAACTCCTCGTGCCATGGACAAGACCGAGATGGATCCCCGTCGCAAGAGGGTGATCTTCGTGAACATCATCATCGCCTGCTTCGCCACGACGATGATGAGCACCGCGCTGTCGACCGCCCTGCCGGGCATCCTGGTCGACTTCGACATATCCGCCTCCACCGGACAGTGGCTCACCAGTGCCTACTCCCTCGCGATGGCGGTGATGGTTCCGGTCACCTCCTTCATGGTGAAGCGCGTTCCCACCCGCAGACTGTTCATCCTGGTCATCGGAGTGTTCACGCTGGGTCTTGTCATCGACGTCCTGGCGGTGGACTTCTACACGCTCCTTCTCGGAAGGCTCCTGCAGGCCGGTGCCAACGGTGTCCTCATCGCCGCTGCCCAGATCATCCTCCTCACCATATATCCTCGCGAGGTCCACGGTAAGGTCATGGGATGGTACGGGATCACCCTCACGGCCGCACCGATCATCTCACCCACCCTGGCGGGAATCCTCATCGACGCCTTCGACTGGAGGATGGTCTTCATCCTGCCTCTGGCCATCATGCTGGTGTCGCTCGTCTGCACGCTGCTGACCTTCGAGGACATCCTGGACACGGAGAGGCTGAGGTTCGACACGATGTCCTTCGTCCTCTGCGCGTTCGCGTTCGGTGGACTGACATTCGGTGTCGGCAACGTGATGACCGAGGGTGTCGTCAGTGTCCTCTTCATCGTCCCCGTCCTCGTCGGAGCGGTCGCTCTCGCGCTCTTCACGAGGAGGCAGCTCTCGCTGGAGGTGCCGTTCCTGCAGATTTGAAATTCCCGGGATTTCTTGCTATGCCAAATTCTGATGGGTGAGGGGAATCT
>JAKSHU010000184.1 GCA_024399175.1 archaeon | reverse complement strand
ACCTGAGGAGGTCCCTGCTTCCGACCATGGGGACCTTCCAGTCGTTCTCGACTGCGTCGATGTCGACGTAGGAGGTGAAGGACCTGTTGGGGACCCAGAGGGTGTTGGTGTCCATGAGATACTGCTGGTTCTCGGGCTTCATGACATCGACGAACTTGTCGACGACGAGGGTGTCGTTGACGAAACCGCAGAGGTGGTTGCCCTGGCTGTCGTTGTATGCCCTGAAGTAGTTGTTGAAGGTCTTTTCCCTTCCCTTCTGGCAGACTGCGAGGGTTTTGAAACCTTCCTCGAATGCTCCGTCGCAGGTGTCGAGTGCGGAGTGGGATCCGAGAACACCGATCCTTGCTTCTTTCTTGTTGTAACGGCCGAGATTTGCTAAGACTTCATCTCTGCTGATCATGATTATACCTGTGTTGGGGTAGCCTATACTGTATAATAAAACATGCGCGCGTGCGCGTGTTCAGATGAACAGATAGATGATGAATACGAGCACCAGGGAACCGAGCATATCCATCACGGAAGAGGTGATGGGGATGCAGTGGTCGTCGGGGTCGAGACCGAACTTGGTGGCCGCGATTGCCACGTAGTAGGAGAGAACGTTGAGGATGGTGGTCACCAGGAATCCTGCCGTAACGATAATAGCCAGCGAGGTCAGGAGCGAGATGTTGTCCGTTCCGCTGGTCAGCATCGAGGCACCGAACGAGATGGCTCCGATGTAGACGAACGTGATCATGGCGCAGATGTACATGAGCAGGAAGTTCTCGTACGCTCCTTTTCCGGGGGCCCATTTCTCCTCGAGGGTACCGAGGTGGATCATGGAGGACAGCCTGGAGGTCAGCATTCCGGACAGGGCGTTACCCTGGTTCAGGAAAGCGGGGAGCATGATCAGGAGGACGCTGTACTCGACAAGCTTGTCCTGTTCGTTCTGGATCGTGATACCGGCACCGATCTCGAAGATGAGGCAGAACATGAGTATGGGCAGAGACTGTAGGACGACACGTTTCGCCTCTCCGGAGAAGTCCCTCCTGTTGACCTTCCTCTTGATCAGGTAGACTGTGAACACTGCGGTCACTGCGATGAATGCCAGCGAGGCACCCGTGATGATGTATTCTCCGATGCTCCCGATATCGTTGATCTGGAGCATTACCCAGGTGGCCGCGAATATCATGGGCATGGTGACGATATCGCCGATGGCGGCGATGAGCGGGGCGGTGATGTTGTCGACGTCCCATTCACGCTTGTTTCCGACGTAGGCGATAAGTATGTTGAACATCAGGATGACTACACCTGCGACAACACCTCCCAAGGTGGAGATGAAGATGAAGTCCCAGAGGCTCATGATATCGGTCGCATCCGAGTAGATGATGATCGACGCTACCCAGGTGGTAAGGCCCATCGCGATGGACATGATGAGGGTGAGGAGGATGGTGGATTCGACATTGGAACGGAGCACCGTACCTTTCTTGATGCTCATCTCGAAGGTACCGATGTTCATGGCGGTACCCAGCCTGCTGCCCATCGCACCGAATATGTTTCCGCGCATTCCGATGGCGGAGTAGATGAGGATCATCATTCCGGTGAACAGGTAGCCGGTCATCTGGTCCTGGAGGATCCCGGCGAAAAGGTCAGCGGTTCCGGCGATAACCAGCGCGGTGAGGCCCATGGTGATTGCGGAGCTGTTCCGCCCAATGAATCCCTTCGCTGAACCGTATCTGCCGGACAAAAAACCACCTCAAACCATTTTAGTCGACGAGGGTAGGAGGTCGTCTTATAAATTGGGTGCGTAATCGACTTAATATAGCCAAATTCTGTACTAACTTCAAGTACTGTACGTTACAGGTGAAGTAATTGCCTAATAGTCGCAACCGTTCGGCTCAAAACGGAGCCCTGGACATTGTATGGAGCGTGCTCTGATGGCCGACTCCGATGATATTTCTAAACTAGACCATGTGGACATGTCCGTCCGCGAACTG
>JAKSHU010000183.1 GCA_024399175.1 archaeon | reverse complement strand
TCACCCCATGTCCAACACATCTGTTCAAAGTTTTGCTATTACTCTGAACTCACAAGTCTTGGCGCTGGACTTATAACCATCCAGACCATTCTCGTGCCCATGAAGATCTATGACGCTTACCGGCTTGCCATCGAGACTGGTATGAAGCACGACCCCCGCTCGAAGGAGGAGCTGGATCTCGTTCTCGACAACGCCAAGAAAGCGTATGATGCCCTTCCGGAGGAGAAGAGGGAGTTCTTCGACGAGGAGAGTCTCTGGAATCCCTACTACGACAGCCGCTTCGCCTGGGGCGACGACATCGCCAAGGAGACCGAGGCCGAGCGTCTGATGTGGGGCATCGACATCTCCGTCGGAGAGATGCTCCTCGCCGACAGATTGAAGGAGAAGGGACAGAGAATCGACGCGGTGGTCGCCCACCACCCCACGGGAAGGTCGAGGAACCCCTTCCCCAAGGTCATGTCCCTCCAGGCGGACCTCTTCAACAACTTCGGGGTCCCCATCAACGTGGGCGAGGCCCTGGTCAAGCCCCGCATGGACGACGTGCTCTACGGGGTCATGGGATCCAACTACAACCAGGTCGCGGATTCCGCCAGGCTTCTCGGGATCCCATTCATGAACATCCACTGTCCTGCCGACAACATGGTGCAGGACTATCTCACCAGGAAGCTCGAGGAGGCGGAGCCGAAGCGTCTCGGCGACATCGTCGACGCGCTCATGACCGAGCCCGAGTACCAGCAGGCCGCACGTCTCAACGACCCTCCCCGCATCATCGTCGGAGGAAGGGACACCCGCTGCGGAAAGGTCGTCTGCAAGATGAACGGCGGAACCTCCGCCCCCGACGGAATCTACGAGGAGCTTGTCAGGGCCGGAGTGGGCACCATCATCGGCATGCACTTCCCCAGTTCGTCCATCGAGGCCTGCAGGAAATGCCATCTGAACGTCGTCATCTCGGGTCACATGTCCTCCGACTCCCTCGGAGTGAACCTGATCTGCGATGAGTGGGAGAGGCACGGCATCGAGGTATTCGGTGCGGCCGGATTCACCCGTTTCAGCAGGAATTGACATGTTCGAGCGCAGGGCACGCATCATAAGGGACGGGACGACACTCTCCTACGACTACGTCCCGGACAAGCTTCTCCACAGGGACCGTCAGATGGCGGAGCTGGAGCGCATGTTCAGCCCCCTGGCACTTGACCAGAGAGCGTGCTCCGCGTTCCTCTTCGGAGGTGTCGGTACCGGAAAGACGGTCACCGCCAAGCGCTTCTGTCTCGACATGGCGGAGTACTTCCAGGGGAAGAGCGTCCGCATGGGCAACCGCTACGTGAACTGCCGTATCAAGGGCAGCGAGTACGCGGTGATGTTGGAGATCGTCAGATACTTCGATCCAGGCTTCCCCGAGAGGGGGTTCGCCCTTGACGAGCTCGTCACGATCCTCCGCAGGAACATCGAGTCCCAGAAGATGGCGATGGTCGTCACCCTCGACGAGGCCGACTATCTCCTCAAGGGCAACAGCAAGGACCTCATCTACCAGCTCTCCCGGTTCTCGGAGGGCCTCAGCGGCGGATCCCTGTCGCTCATCCTCGTGTCCCAGGTGTCCCTGGCGGGAATGATCGACGAGGCCTCTATGTCCACCTTCAGGAGGGCCAACATGATCTCCTTCGACAAGTACACGACGGCCGAGATCCGCGAGATCATGGCGTACAGGGCGGAGATCGCCCTGGAGCGCGACGTCCTCCCCTCCGAGTCGCTCGACCTTCTCGCGCGCCAGTCCGAGGAGTACGGGGACGCCAGGTACGCGCTCGAGATCCTGGAGCGTTCCGCACACATTGCGGAGTCCGAGGGCAAACCCGAGATCGACCTGGACTGCGTGCGCACCGCCGCGTCCTCCATCTACAGCGACGCCTCCGAGGTCAAGCTCCAGCATCTGGACTTCAACAAGAAGCTGGCATTGCTCGCCATCGCCAGGGCCATCAAGTCCGCCCCATCCATCAGCATCACGAAGTGCGAGAAGACCTACGCCATCGTCTGCG
>JAKSHU010000182.1 GCA_024399175.1 archaeon | reverse complement strand
GAACGTCTGCGCAGATACAAGGATTATGTGTGCCATTTCGTGACCGATTTCGATATCCCGTTTGACAATAACCAGGCAGAACGTGATGTTCGTTATGCGAAAGTGAAGATGAAGGTCTCGGGCCAATTCCGTGACAGAGGACATGCTCAGGAATTCCTTGATATCATCTCATACATCGGAACCGCCCGCAAAAACGGTGTAAGTGCATTCAAATCGTTGAATTCCGCGTTTTCAGGCAATACTGACATCATTTTCGGATGACTTGATCCATGCGGAGGTCATTTTACTAGGGGTTCTGAACAGTTACTTCCGATGAATCCCGGGACATCTCTGATGTCCTCGACGAAGTCCAGTCCCTCCGACCGACATCTCTCCGCAGGATAGCCGTATCCGAAGGCCGCGGCGAGGAACTCCACGCCCGCCTCGCGTGCGGCACGCATGTCGCTGGGACAGTCGCCGACCATCACCACGCGGGAGTACTCCCCCGTCGAGACGCAGGCCCTTATCATGTCCGCCTTGGTAACCTTCCCGCTGGGATCCCCTCCCCTGATGGTCACGAAATGTCCCGAGACCTCCAGCCTGTCCAGCAGCTCCACCGCCGCGGACTCCAGCTTCATCGTGGCCACGACCTGGGTGACGCCCATCCCGTCGAGCTCCTCCAGGGTCTCCCTGACCCCGTCGAACAGCTCCACCTTCAGGAAGCAGTTCTCGGCATAGTACCTGCGGTACTCGAGGGCGATCTCGTCCGCCTCCTTCCCATGTTTTCCGAACATCGTGTGGATGTGGTCGTGGAGGCTTCCGCACATCATCGTGGAGAAGACCTCGTCCGAGGGGACCGGGAGTCCCGCCAGACCCAGGATGTGCCTGTAGGACTCGATGATCCAGGGTCTCGAGTCGGTGAAGGTGCCGTCCAGATCCCAGATGACGAGGGTCCCGCTCATGGGTCCGCCTCCAGGATCCCCAGAAGATCGTCGGTGGTCACCATGCACATGATCGAGTCCCTCCCGCACTCCTCCCTCGAGTAGCCGTAGCCGTACGCCGCGGCGACGAATTCCACTCCGGCGTTCTCCGCCGCCCTGCGGTCGGAGGGGCAGTCGCCGACCATCAGGATCCTGGAGAAGTCTCCTCCGGAGACGCAGTCCCTGATCATCTGGGTCTTGGTGATCTCGCCCTTCTCGTCGGCACCCGCGATGTGCACGAAGCGGTCCGCGATGCCCATCTCCGATAACACCCCGACGGCCACTTCCTCGCGGTTCATCGTGGCGACCGCCTGGACGACACCGCGTTTCTCCAGGATGTCGAATACCTCGGGGAACAGGGGGAACATGCGGGCCTCCTGCAGATAGTGCTCCGCATAGTACCGTGAGAAATGTCCCGAGAGTATGTCGGCCTCCTCGCCGACCTTCCCGAATATCATCCGCATGTGCTCCTGGAGTCCCCCGCACATCATGGTGGAGAGAAGCTCCTCCGAGGGCTCGGGAAGACCGCACATCCTGGCGGCATACCGATAGGAACTGATTATGCACTGACGTGAGTCGGTGATGGTACCGTCCAGGTCCCAGATCACCATCGTTTGAGAACACATGTTGAACCGGCCCGTGATGGGCCGGAAGAGATTTGAAGATTTCACTCGTCGGGGACGAACTTGAAGCCGTAGTGGATGACTCCGGCGTCTCCGTCCTCGTTGAGCTTCCTCATGACCGCCTTCACGCGCATTCCGATCTCGATCTTGTCGAGGTCGACGTCGACGAGCTGACCTGCGATTATGACTCCGTCGTCGTTCTTCACGAATGCCACCGCGTAGGGCATCATCCTGTTGTTGAACCCGGAATACTCGTGGTTGATGGAGAAGGTGTACACCTCCCCCTTCCTGCTGAGCTTGAAGGGGACCATCTTTCCGACGCTTGCACGCCTGCACTCGGGGCAGAAGGAACGTGCGGGGAAGTAGATCTTTCCGCAGCATTCGCACTTGCTTCCGATGAGGTTGTACCTTCCGGGGATCTCACGCCATTCCCTGGCACTTACCATCGCCATCTCACATCGCCTCCAGAATGGAAACGGTCACAGCTGAACCGGTTCCTCCGACGGACTGTGCCAGTCCGTACTTCGCGTCCTTGACCTGCCTTCCGTCGG
>JAKSHU010000181.1 GCA_024399175.1 archaeon | reverse complement strand
GACTGAGCTCCCTTCCGCATTCGGTACAATATCTCTGGTCGGTCATTTGACTCACCGTAAAATTATGGGCGGGGGATCATCTCCCCCTTGGATTTTGAGGTTTCAGATTTCCCTGGATTCGAGGGCCTTCTTGAGGTACTCGATCTCCTCGGTGGTAAGGGTTACACCCTTTCCGCACTTGGATTTGTCGGGAGCCCACTCCCTGATGTCGTACTTGGGCTCGTTTCCGTTCCAGCTCACGAGATTGAATTCCTTGGTCCATCCCTTGGGGGATTCGGACAGGACTGCGATGACTTCGACGATCTCGAATTTGAATTTGTCGGATGAATTTGCAGCCATTTTGCTAACCTCGGCGTCTATTATTATATTAATATTTAATTTTTAATTATAATAAAAAGGAACCCGTTCGGATAACCTTAAAATCAGTCCAACCATATGCCAGGACAGTAAAATACGCCCTATGGGCACGATACCGGAGAACAAAGGAAGATGAACGGAACCGCAAGCACAGTTTTGATCGTAGCAGTCATCTTCCTGTTGGTGCTCTCCGCGTTCTTCTCCGCGTCCGAGACCTCCTACACCGGACTCAGCAGGGCCAGGCTCAAGAGCATGGATCCGGACGGCGAGAGCAGGAAGGTCCAGAGGGCCCTTGCCAACTGTTCCGATTTCGACAGGCTCCTCACCACCATCCTGGTGGGAAACAACATCGTGAACATCGCGTCGTCTACTATCTGTACCGCGCTCCTGTCCGATGCACTAGGCGACACCTGGGGTGTCATCACCGCCACAATCCTGATGATCACCGTCCTGCTCATCGCCGGAGAGATCACCCCCAAGACCATCGCCAAGAGGAACCCCGAAAGGGCCGCCATCTTCCTGGCGACCCCCATCCACTGGTTCGCCACCATCCTGTCCCCCATCACCTGGATCTTCCTCAAGATCACCAAGGGGGTCACCCATGTGGCACATGTGGACGACGAGGCACCCTCCATCACCGAGGACGAGCTGTCCGTCATGATCGACGAGATCCAGGAGGAGGGAACCCTGGAGAAGAGCGAGTCCGAGCTCATCTTGTCGTCCATGGAGTTCGTCGACATCCGCATCTCCGAGATCTGCGTCCCCCGTGTGGACATGGTGGCCGTCAGCATCACCGCCGACCTGGAGACTGTGAAATCCCTCTTCATCAGCACCGAGTTCTCCAGGATCCCCGTCTACGAGGGGACCGTGGACCGCATCATCGGTGCCGTCTTCTTCAAGGACTTCTTCATGAAGTACTCCACCAGGAAGAACTTCAGGATCGCGGACCTCATCAGGCCCGTCAGGTTCGTCCCCAGGGACGAGAGCCTCGACGACGTCATGAACGAGCTGCAGAAGAGCAAGCTCCATATGGCGATAGTCCTCGATGAGTACGGAGGAACCTTCGGTCTTGTCACCATGGAGGATATCCTCGAGGAGCTCGTCGGAGAGATATGGGACGAGAGCGACGACGTCAAGAGGGCGTTCGTCAGGGAATCCGAGAACGTCTACGTCGTGCTCGGAGATGCCAACATAAGCGATGTCATGAACGACCTGGGTCTTATGTTCGACCCGGAGGAGTGCACATCCCCCATCGTGGCCGGATACATCGGTTACAAGCTCGGCAGGATGCCCGTTGTAGGCGACAGGGTCGAGTGCAGGGATGTCACCATAATCGTGAGGTCCATCCGCTCACGCCGTGTGAGGGAGACCACCTTCGTGATCCACAGGCAGGAGAAGCCCGAGGTCACTGCTGAAGAGACTGAATGACCTTTTCCAGGAACTGGGTCATGTTCCTGATGGCGACTTCCTTCTTCGCGGGATTGGAAGCGACCTTTCCGGTGATGGAGATCACGTCTCCGTGGTGTGCGACGGAGTACTGTCCGCATACGGCCTTCTGCTTGTCGAGACGGGTGTAGAAGACGCAGTCGTCGTCGATCCTGTTCTCCAGGTCCTCGATGTACTTCTGGAGGAGATCCGCGCCGAGCCTTGCGAACAGGGCGTCCATCTCCCTCTGCTTGGTGACCATCTGCTGCAGGATGAGCATCTGGTTGCCGTGCTCGCTCTCGCTGATCTCGGTCTGGAACTCGTCGGTTCCGACCAGGTCTGTGAAGGTCTGGG
>JAKSHU010000180.1 GCA_024399175.1 archaeon | reverse complement strand
ACCGATGAAGAGGTCCTCGCAGTACACCGCGACGAAGTCCCCCTTGCCGGAGGCGCAGACCCTGAAGAGGTCGTCGAAGGGGACCCTCATGCGTCTGTCGAAGGCCTCCATGTAGAGTTCCCTCGCGAATTCGGCGACCGATGAGCCCTTGATGATCCTTCTGGTGGTGAGTTCCGTCATGTTCAGTACCTGCCGTTGTGGATGTTCTCGTAATGCCTGATGGTGGCATCCATTATATCGGCATCGACCGAGCTCCCATAGTACATCGAGTCGAAGTAGCATCCGTCCGAGAGAAGCCTGATGCCGGTGTCCCTCCAACCGTTCCTGCGATAGAAGTTGCGTCTTCTGGAGCGGATCTCCCTCTGCTGTCCCTCGCCCTCGACAGCCTCCACAACGAGGAATAGGTTCATCTTGTTGTAGCGGTCCTCGACGGCCTCGAGGATCTCCTTTCCGTAACCCCTGTTGCGGAGCTCGGGACGGGTGGCGATGTAGACGAGGAAGACCGTGTCGAGGCACACGAAGCAGTATGTGAAACCGATGAAGATCCCCTCGTCATAGTAGTATGTCAGGTGACCTCCCTTGCCGAAGGTGCGGCGGAGATTCATCGGAGGGATTTTCTCCTCCGGCGGGAACGACATCTCGAACAATCTCAGGAACTCGGGATCGTTGACATTGAAGGTCTCCACCTGGCGCATGTGCATCCGATTGTCTCCAGTCATATAACCTATCCGTCCGTCATCCGACATCCAGACAGGGTTGCGATGAAGATTTTGTACGTACAATCCGATGGGCGACCATGACCCACCTAGTCATGAATGAGGAACGCGGAAGTAAACGCTCCTCATCCAGATCCTTCGCCGCCGTCGCCCTGAGCCTTCTGGCGGTCCTCGCATGCCTTGTCATGGTGTCGGAACCATCCGATGCGGCCTCCGGAACAACGGGGGACTGCAGCTGGAACGTCACCGGATCCACCCTCACCATCAGCGGTTCAGGCTCCATGGGAGACTACACCGCGGACACCGCACACTGGGGAGTCCCCAACGACTCCATCACGCAGATCATCGTCGGAGACGGTGTCACCTACATCGGAGCCTATGCATTCCAGAGTTGCACCCAGGTGACCTCCGTCAGCCTCGGATCATCCGTCGAGACCATCGGACCCTGTGCCTTCTACAAGCTTGGTGAGGCAGATTTCATCCTCCCGGAAAGCGTGAAGTACATCGAGGAGGAGGCTTTCTTCACCGAAGTCAGGTCCATCTACTTTGGCGACGGTATCGTCCGTGTCCATGAGCGTGCATTCTTCGGAATCTTCGACTCCGATGGATCCGAGATCGCCATCACTCCTGATAACGTGAGGGGGCACCTCTTCACCAAAGTTGGAGACAAGCTCTGCCGTGACCATGTCTCCGTCGACACCGATGTTCCCGACATGAGCATCGACGCCAGCAGAGGATCCGTCCTCGATGCCGCATCCGTGGCGGACGTCATCACCAGGGCCACCACCGATGCATCAGCTACCCTCACAGTGACCTGCGGGGCGGCCACAATGGTCTTCGACAACACCGCAACGAGGAATATCGCCAACGCGGATTCCGAGATCATTCTCAAGGAGGTCGGTGTGGGACCCTTCAACGTTCCCGCCGGTTCCAAGGTGTTCCAGATCAGCTTCGGTGACACCCACCAGCTGAATGGTGGTAAGATCGCCGTCACCGTCCCCTATGACGGGGCCACCAGCGGAATGAAGCTCTATTACATCGATGGCGAGGGCAACGTGACCGAGGCCGGAGATGTCTCCTTCTCTGCCGGAAAGGCAACCTTCACTCTCGATCATCTGTCCACTTATGCGATCGCGGATCTCTCCCCTGCCCCCTCTGGAGGCAGTGACAACACCATGCTGTACCTCGGCGTGTTCGTCGTCATCGGAATCGTCCTCCTCGTCGCACTTCTCTTCGTGGCAAAACCCTCCTTCCTCCGCAGGAACTGAATCTCCTTCGCCCCCGTTCCGATCATCGTATCGGATGGGGGTTCTCTTTCCCCCGAATTAAGCATGGTCCTTTCCTTCCTCTATAACGGGAATGTTTCTTGCCACCTCAGGATAGCTTCGTGCCTGCGTGACTTCATTTTCTGTGATTTCCGACTCTGTTCCCTAAATTCTGCGCGTGCAAGTAATTTTGTAAGCTGAAAAATCCAATATTTTGAT
>JAKSHU010000018.1 GCA_024399175.1 archaeon | reverse complement strand
ATCCACGACGGTGTGCTCGACGTCAAGGACGCAGTCCTCGATGACGTAGGTGAGGTATCCGACCTCCTTCCCGTCGAGCATCGCGGATATCCTGGCACAGCATCTCTTCTGAACGATCTCGACGTCCAAGTCCCCACCTTCCTCTCATGCTTTCTTCTTGGCCTGCTCGGCAACGGCCTTCTCCCTTGCGGCGAGGGCCTCCTGGTCTCCGAGGTATCTCTTTCCGATGACCTTCATGTCATCGTCGAACTCGTAGACGAGGGGAGCGCCGGTGGGGATGTTGACCTTGATGATCTGGTCCGCGGTGAGTCCGTCGAGATACTTCACGAGGGCGCGGAGGGAGTTTCCGTGGGCGGCGATGAGGAGCCTCTTTCCCGCCTTGATGTCGGGGACGATGACGTTCTCGTAGAAGGGGACGACACGCTGCACGGTGATCTCGAGGCTCTCGGTCAGGGGGTGTCCCTCCGCAGGGGTTCCCGCGTACCTGGTCTCCTTTCCGGGATTCCTCTCGTCGCTCTCCTCCAGTGCGGGGGGGCAGACGTCGTAGGACCTCCTCCAGAGGGTGACCTGTTCCTCTCCGTACTTCTCGGCGGTCTCGGCCTTGTTGAGTCCCTGGAGTGCGCCGTAGTGCCTCTCGTTGAGCTCCCAGTGCTTCTCCATGGGGATCCAGTCGAGGTCCATGTTGGCAAGGGCGGTCTGAGCGGTGTGGATGGCCCTCTTGAGGTAGGAGGTGTAGCACTTGTCGAAGGTGAATCCCTCGGATTTCATGAGGATTCCTGCGGCCTTTGCCTCGTCCCAGCCCTTCTCGGACAGTTCCACGTCGGTCCATCCGGTGAAAAGGTTCAGTTTGTTCCACTCGCTCTCTCCGTGTCTGATAAGGACAAGCTGCTTCATTTGAAATCACTCCGGCGTTGCCGTAAATGGTTCCCGATATGGGACACTGGATAAAGGGTTTTCCTGCACTGTCCGCTTGTCAAAATTTTATATATCAAATCAATGATGGCCATTCACCGCATTTTACGGGCACGTGACGAAGCGGTATCGTGCTTCCTTCGCAAGGAAGAAGTCGCGAGTTCAAATCTCGCCGTGTCCACCACCTATCACCATTCCTTCCTGTTTCGTGTTCCCTGACGGTATATCGTTTTTCGTCCCTGTGACTCACACATCTATAAGGTGGATGGACGAACTTTCGTTCATACCCTCTTCCGAGTATCTTGGAGGTCCGTATATAGTCGGTCGCTGTGACCACACCTATGGGAAAGCACGCCAAAGAGCGTCATGCTGCCTCATTGTCGAAGACCGCTGAGAAGAGCGAGCCCGAAACCGTTGGCAAGCACAGCTCGAAAAAGCACTGAGACGAACCAACATCCGTTCCATAAACCTCAACCTGTCGGGCAACCTCGACAGATCATCCTTTTCCTGTCAACCTTCTGTCCGCGCAAGATTTAAAATTCCGTCTCCATTCTTTTTCATCATGACAAATTTTGACAAGTTCTGTGACAAGATGGCAGCCATGCCCCTCGAGGCAAAGACCGAGGCCATCAACTCCCTGACCAAGGACGTCCTCATCGGACTCGCCGGAATCACCGAGGACGGTGCCAGTGCAGTCTCCATCTACACTGACTTCATCATGTGCGCAGTGGCTGCCGACGGAAAGCTCGCAGAGGAGGAGTTCCTCCTCATCAAGCCTCTCTTCGATGCCGCCGCCGAGAAGGACGTCTCCTACGAGGAGGCCGTCGCGATCTTCAGGAACTCCGGACTCGACGATTCAGCCAACTACAAGAAGACCGTGGACCTGATGGTCGACCTCATCGGAGAGGTCTCCGAGGAGCTCAAGAACTCCATCGTGACTCTCTGCTTCCTCATCTGCGCCATCGACGGAGAGGTCTCCGCCGAGGAGAAGGACTGGATCAGGCAGCTCGTCGATGACAACTTCGGACTCTCCCCCATGGAGACCGTCGAGGCCTATCTCGATGACGCGAAGACCTTCGTTCTCGCCACCTCCGACAACGGACAGCCCAGGATGAGGGTGCTCGGATTCAAGTGCGTCGTGGACGGAAGGATCTTCTTCGCCGTCGGAACCTTCAAGGATGTCTACAAGCAGCTCGTCGCCGAACCCCGCTGCGAGATCCTCGCCGATGTCGGAATGGAGGTCCTCCGTTGGGACGGAAAAGCCGTTTTCTATGAGGATCCCAGGTTCGACGCCGCCTTCACCGCCGCACTTCCCCAGATCGCGGCGAAGTACAGGGAGCTCGGCGTCAAGATCGCTTTCTTCACCCTCGAGAACGGATCGGCCGAGATCGTCGGTGTCGACAACTCCAAGAAGAGGTTGTTCTGAGCCCCCACTCTCCCGGAGTCCATCCGGGGGAGACAAACATTTTCTGTATTCTTTTTGCAACGTATTAAAGCCGATGATGGCATGCATGTCCTAAGGACGATGTTCTGTCGCCCGGAGATGGAGAATCATCATGGACACCTACAAAGTCAGTGCGAGCAAGAAGCTCTGGGATTCCAGCGGAGGTCACGGTTGCGGACCTGAGTTCATGGGCATAAGGTCTCACGTGCAGGCCGACTCCTGGCAGACCGCGGTGTTCAAGACCCTCGTCTACATGGACCACGAGTGGGCCTTCATGCTCGACGGCGAGTGGATCGAGGTCGAGCACGCCGGCGAGGTGCACAGGTACACCTTCGGCGTCAATCCCCGTTTCGAGAGCTACATCGGAGACTTCGTCCACGACGGCATTCCCATGAGAGGGGAGCTGAGGATCATCGACGCGGAGGGTGACGAGGACCTGCTTCCCTTCTGCGACAGGGCGCTTGACATCTACGACGGCGACTCCGATGACTTCCTCGAGTTCCCGATATCCCCCAACATGCCTGACTGCGTCATCCGTGATGCCCTCGACTTCTTCGCTGGGCAGATCAGGGAGTACAGGAACCTGCCCAGGGACTGAACGTTCCCCGACCTCGCACCCGGTTCCAATCTCTTATATAGCGGCTGAAAAATCATTCTCCATGGGAATTTTCAAGAACAGGAAGGAGAAGGTCTCCGCAGGATCCGTCACCGGAGCAGAGCTTCTCGCACTTCTCGCCAAGTCCATGGATGCCTGTGACATGAAGTACAGGCTCGACAGCGCCAAGAACCTCATCGCCACCGTCTTCCAGGGCGATGACCTCGACATCAACATCGCCATCCACACCTTCGAGGACAAGCCCCTCGTGGCCTTCGACTGTCCCCTCGAGGTCGAGGTCGGAGAGGAGCACGAGTACGTCATCCTCAAGAGGATCAACGAGCTCAACTCCAACATGCACTTCGGCGAGATCACCCTCGAGGATGGCCGTGTCTGGTACAGGTACCATTACTCCGTGCTTCCCAAGTTCGATCCCGACAACTTCCTCTCCATCCTCAGGATGGTCGTCAACACCATCGACGATTCCGACGGAGACATGGAGAAGCTCGTGAAGGAGGGTGCCTCCTTCTCCAAGGTCCCCCTGGGAATGTACTTCTGAAACTCCATAAATTGAACCGGGAGGGGTTCCCTCCCGGTGTTTGTTCTCTCACTCCTTGGCGTTCTCGGATGCCTTGAAGTTGTAGATGGGCTTGATGACCTTCAGGATCCTGACGTTCATGCCCTCCATGTTCCTGATGATCTCGTCCATGGGCTTGTAGGCCATGGGGGACTCGTCGAGGGTGGAGCTGTTGACGCAGGTGGTGTAGATGCCCTCCATCGCCTTCCTGTACTCCTCGAGTGAGATTTTTCCCTTGACCTGGCTCCTGGCGAGCATCCTTCCGGCACCGTGGGGTGCGGAGCAGTTCCAGTCCTCGTTGCCGAGTCCTTCGCAGATCAGGCTGCCGTCGCGCATGTTCATGGGGATGATGATCTCCTCTCCCTTGTGTGCGGAGATGGCACCTTTCCTCAGGACCCTGTCGTCGAAGTTGATGTAGTTGTGGACCGACTCGAAGCAGTGGTACTCTCCGATGGTGTCGTCCCCCACAGGGAACTTCCTTCCGGGGAAGTAGTGCTCGAGGATCTGTCTCGCCATCGCCCTCCTGTTCTCGCGGGCGAACTCCTGGCACAGCCTCATGTCGTGGAAGTAGTGCTCCAGGGATTCTCCCTCGAGGTAGCTGAGCTCGGCGGGCACCTTGATGCCCTTGTCGATGCACTCCCTCACGGCGATGTTCTGGTAGATCTTCGCGACCTGGGTTCCCGCGAGCCTGGATCCGGAGTGGATGACCATGTAGGTGTTCCCCTCCTCGTCCCTGTCGAGCTCGATGAAGTGGTTGCCCCCTCCGAGGGTTCCCAGGGATCCGGTGATCCTGTCCCTGTCCTCGAGACTCTTCACGCAGTCGAGCTGGGCCATCCACTGCTCGGGGTTCTTCAGCCTGAGGTTGGACGATGTCCACTGGTTCTTCCAGTTGCTCCTGCCGCGGACGCTGGTGGCGGACACGTAGGTGGTCTGTCCGCTGGGGACCAGGCGCACGCAGTCGTCGAACCTGGGGAGGTCGAGGTCGACCTTTCCGAGGCACACGACGAACACGCCGCAGCCGATGTCGCTTCCAACCAGGTTGGGCACGACCCTGTCGGTGAGGGTCATGGTGGTTCCGACGACGCATCCGGCACCTGCGTGGGTGTCGGGCATGATCCTGATGGTGCTTCCCGCGGATGCGGGACTGTTGAGCAGTCCGATGACCTGTGATATGGTCTCGTTGTTGATGTTGTCAGTGTAGACGATGGCGGTGTTGTATTTTCCCTTGAGTTCCATCATGTCTGGTTCCTCCTTCTTTCAGTCGTTGTTGCGTTCGTTGTCTCCGGAATCGTCCGGACCGTTCACGGGTGAGGACTCACTGCTTCATTGCTATCGACACTCACAACACGCCGCGATAGAAGACGGAAATGGTCGTGGAAAACCCCGACCGATTCACTGGTTGACGAGTCTGTAGATCCTGTCCGCCTCCGACTCTAGCACGCCGGGGTCGAAGCCGAGCGTGATGGCCTTGGTGGGACAGGATTCGGAACACCTTCCGCATCCGCGGCACTTCGCGTCGTCGAGGACGACTTTACCCTCCCTTATCTGGATGGCGCGGACGAAGCAGGACTCCAGGCAGATTCCGCATCCGGCGCATGTCTCGGTGTCGGCGGTGATGGTGACGCCGTCGAGCCTCCTGTAGCAGTCGGAGATGTCCTTGTCGATGTCCCTGGCCATGTTCCACAGACAGCAGCAGGGGCAGCAGTTGCAGATGGTCATGAGGTCGAGGTGGTTGCCGGTGTGGAGCCAGATGCTGTCGAGCTTGTTCCTTCCGATGATGTGGACGTGTCCCTTCTCGCCGCAGTCGTCGATGAACGCGCATGCCTCCTCGGGAGAGGCGAACCTTCCGTACTCCGGAGGGATCTTGGAGGTGGCCTTTCCGACGAAGATGCATCCGCTCCCCACGGGATAGTCCTTGCACTTGTTGGACTTCCTGCAGAGGCAGAAGTTCATGATGAAAATCTTGTCCGACTTCCTCAGGACCATCTTGACGAGGTCCGAGGGGACGACGTTCCTCTCGTCCGCATCCTTGATCTCGATATCAAGGTCCACGGTGCGGCGGACGGTGTTGTTCTTGGGGATGACGACCATGTCGTCACCGTCGAAAGCAAGCTTTCTGATGAAACGTCCGAAGCGGGGATGCTTCCTGGTCCAGGATGCAAGTCTGTACCTGCTGTTGAAGAAGATGTTGACCAGGAAAACGCTGATGCGGGGGATTACGTTCATCGCATTGTAATCTACACCCCGTATGTAATCCTATGGTTAGGTCTCGTGCATCAGTAGATGTATCCGTCGGGCCAGTAGACCCTTCCCTTGGAGTTCTCCGTGGGCTCCTCCTTCCTGACCTTGACCTCCTCCGCGAGGATGCCGCGCACGAACTGCCCTTTGAAGACATCCCCGTTGGAGTGCGTGTAGGTGCCCATTCCGGAGATCTCCCCCTTGACGAAGGATCCCTCGTATACCGCACCGTTCTTCCAGGTGAACCTCCCCATTCCGTGGGCCGTTCCGCCGAGGACGTCACCCTCGTACCTCCCCTCGCTGATCTCGAGGATATAGGTCTCGTCCCTGTCCTCCTGAGTCGGAGGTGCGAAGTAGTCGATGAGGCACAGTCCGAGGACGATGTAGTCGGAGGCCATCTGAAGCTCCTCCTCGTCGGAGAAGGTGAACTGCACATTCAGGTTGCCGAACTCTGGCACCTTGAGCTCCTCGATCCTTCCGTGGGGGTCGACGAAGTCCTTCTTGGTTCCCAGCATCACGATGCGGATGGAGTCCTCGGTCGGGCGCAGGTAGATGAACTCCTCGATCCTGGGGTCGGAGTATGCGATGCCCTTCGTCTTGACCTTCCTCTTCGCATCGGGACAGAACTCGCTGAGGATCTTCTCCAGTCTCCTGAAGAGGTCGACCATTTTCTCCGGCATGGCGAACCTTCCCTCGGGGATCTCCTCGAGCTCGGCGAAGTCCCCGATCTCGTTGCCCGGAACGATGACCGTCATTCGATGCCCTCCTTTGCCAGGTATTCTCCGGCCTCCGCCACCCCGAACTCACGGGCGGACCTCATCCATCTGATACCCTCTTCGCGATTCATTGTTGTGCCGTCGCCCTCGTACATCATCCTTCCCAGGCGCCACATCGCTCTCTCGTCCCCCGCGTCGAGTCCCCTCATGAAACAGTCGAAGACGGTCTCGCGGTCGCATTCCTCCTCCGAGAGGATGCTTCCGAGGTAGTAGCCCGCCATGTAGTTGCCCTTGTCGAGGGCCCTGCGGAACAGGTCGGTCATCTCCGTGCGGTCTGTCTTGATCCATCCCTTCAGGTGCATGAGGGCGAGAAGATTCATGTGGGCCTCATCTCCTCTCTTCGCTCCAGGACGCAGTTTCTTCTCCGCCTTGGCGAAGTCCCTCTTCAGGATGCAGTTCACCGCCACGGAGTACGCATCCTTCGGGTTCGCGGGCTTTCCCACATCCCCGAGGTCCATCTCCATCAGCGCCTCCAGTGAGGCGAGGTCGGACTCCTCTGCATCCTTCATGTAGAGTTCGCGCGCCTTCACGATGTCGAGGGGTGCATCGACCCCCTTCATCATGAGGTTGGCGCAGATGCGCATCCCGTGGAAGTCCCCGAGGTCGGCGGCCTTGGAGAAGAGCTCGAACGACTTCCTCCTGTTCATCTTCACGCCCTGTCCGAGGTGGTACATGATGGCCATTGTGTCGACCGCGGCCTTGCTGTTGCCGATCTCCACCGCCTTCCTGCAGTAGGCCATCGCCTTCCTGAAGCTGCATCCGGTGGCGAATCCCTTGTAGAGCTCCCATCCCGCGTTGGTGCAGCCGTTGGCGTCTCCCGCCTCGGCGGCCCTCGATAGCACTCGAATCCCCTGACGATGTCCCGGGGGGTGCCGATGCCGTTGCTGTGGTAGACTCCGAGCGTGTCGAGGGCGCGTGCATATCCCTTCTCCGCGGACCTGCTCATCCACTCGAAGGCCTTCCTGTCGTCCGTTCTGGTCCCGTAGCCCCATCTGTGATAGTTTCCGAGGACGAACATCGCACGACGGTCGCCCCTCCTTGCACCCTCCTGGGTCCACTTGAATGCCTCCTTGGCATCCTTCTCCGTGCCGATGCCCGACTGGTAGCAGTATCCCAGGTTCGTCTGGGCCTCCGCGTCCCCGCTGTAGGCCGCGAACCTGTACCAGAAGAACGCCTTCTCTGGGTCGAAATGTTCCCTCTCGAACGTGTGGATCTCCCCGAGCGCCAGGGCGGAGCGTGTGGAGCCGTGCATCGCCGCGTCCTCGTACCACCTCATCGCCTGCACGAGGTCGACGGTTCCGGCCCTTCCGTTGTGGTACATCCATCCGAGGTAGTCCTTCGCCTTGCGGTTGCCCTTCTTCGCCGACCGTGTCATCCACTGCTCGCAGAGGGACCAGTCCTGGGCGATCAGGGTTCCCTCGGCGTACATCAGCGCGAGGTCGTACATCGCGACATGGTGTCCGGCCTCTGCGGCGGACCTCATCCACTCCACGCGGGCGATGACGTTTCCCTTGCAGGCGTACGAGTAGTTGTACATAGCCTCAGGGTGATGCTTCTCCGCCGCGAGTCTGAGCCAGTCGATGGCGACCTTGGAGTTGCGGGGGACCTCGGTGCCCTGCCGGAAGGCCTCGGCCATCTGGTACATGGATGCGGCATCGCCCTTCATCGCCTTCCTGTAGCTCTCTAGTAGTGCGGGGGGCATCATCGGCGTGTAGTCATATGCTGACGGATCCTTGACCTTCTGTGACATCTGTTCTCCTCTTCGGGACGGACTCCCTTCAAAAACGTTTAATGACGTCGGTGTAACGACGGCTTGGTATAAGCAATGTCTCGGACGTCGAGCGACATCCATTGTTTCTGAGAAAAGTGGGTGCCTCCCCCGGAGGGGAGACGGTGAGGTTTCAAGCGATGATGAGCCTGTAGACGACGAATCTCTCGGCGGTCTCGGATTCCCTGATGACCTTGATCACAGCACCCTCCCTGACGGGGGCGACGGTGCTGGTGTTGTGGATGGAAGCGAGATATTTCACTGCGGGGTCGTCGATCCTGATCTTGGGGAGCTTGTCCTTCTCGACTCCGAGCTTGGCGAGGACCTCGGCGGTCTCCTCGTCGGAGAGGAGGTGGTGCTCGGGTACGAGCCTGTGTGCGGGATTGTATGAGCTGGTGGATTTGCTAGCCTTGGCAGTGACAACTTCTTCAACTGCTGCCTCAGTGGTGGGAACCTGTTCGTCGACCATTTTTGAAATCTCCCTTGACTGCATATCAAGCGATATAATACTCGTTCGATAACCTCATCCAATATAAACGTTTCAGGTTAGGCCTGGGCCGATGGAGGGACGAATCCCTTCTTCACGGCCCGCTCCATGAACTGGACGCCCTGTGCCTTACGGTTCCTGCATCCCTTGTCCTCTGTGTACATCAGACCGAGGAGATACATGCATCCTGCGTGCCTGGTGTAGACCCTCTCGAAGTAGGACATGGCCTTCGTGTAGCACTTTCCGCCCTCGATGGTTCCGTCGAGATAGCACTTTCCGAGGATGAAGCAGGACTCCGCATGCCCCTTGGAGGCCGCCCTGTTGAGGTACTCGAAGTACATGCCGTCCCCCTTGTGGTGGAGTGCGAGCCTGTACGATGCCTCCGCACAGCCGATCTCCTCCGCCCTGCCGAGGAGCTCAAGTCCCCTCTCCTCGGAGCACTCGACCCCGAGACCCTTCAGGTAGGCGTCCCCTAGCATCATGAGTCCCCTCGCGCTTCCCTTCTTGGCGGCACGTGCCCACCAGTACGCGGCATCCTGGGGATAGCCGTTCTTCGCGCAGGTGCTTCCGTACTCAGCCTCCGCGGCGGTGTCACCCTGCTCCGCACGCTCGTGGATCCAGTGGGCGTGAAGTGCCTCGGACCTTATCCTGGAGCTCCTGCGGGGATCGTAGTTCCTGACCGCCGCGTTGTCGTAGCGGACCTTCTCGGTGCCGGGCATCATCATCCAGTTGAGGATCGCCGCATAGAGGTCCTCGCTCATCGGATCGCCGTGTATGTACGACACGTACTCCTTCGAGTTCTCGTAGAGGTACTCGTCCATGCTGTATCCTGCCCTGTCGGAGCCGTTGATGAGCTCCAGTCCCTCCGCGAGCCGTGACACGTCCTCGGTACGGTACGCGAGGATGATCCCCGCGAGGAACATCGCGGTGTGGTGGCCCTGCGAGGCGAGGTTCTCCAGGATGTCCTGTCCTCCCTCGTCACCCTTGAAAATCTGATGCACGGCGCACAGCACCATGGCGTTGACGGAACCGAGCTCCATCGCACGGTCCCATAGTTCGGAGGCCTTCTGTTCGGACCTCTCCACTCCGATGCCGAGCGCGTAGCCGACACCCTCCTTCACCAAGACGTTGCACTGTTCCCTGCGGGCGTAGGCATCCAAGGCTACGCCTGTCGTTCTCCCATCCATATCCATCCCATCCTATTGGTGGGGACCTATCACGATACATGGTTAAAACACTTTGTTGACAGGGATTGACACGGTTCAGGGAAGTCGAAGCATCGACGTCCGAGACGCACGACGATCGACGTGGAGTCAGAAAAGATTCGGAGAAGTTGGGGAATTTGCGACCCGTATACATAAGATGTGGATAGGATAGGATGCATTTCGGGCCGCAGCCTTCCAAAGGGGTGGGATACCAGTTTGAAAAGCATGACATTGATTTGCATGTTCTATAAAAAGGATGACGGTCCTTAACGGACCGGAAATGGTTTCAAACCCCCTCGGAGGAGGTGATATGACGCCGCCATCGCTCGAAGAGGGGCCTCAGGGAATCCAGGTCCTCGCTCTGGTCGACGTAGTCATCTTCCTCCTCGAAGTCCCTGAAGAACCTCTGCAGGTTCAGCGGCGTGATGTCAAGGATCTCACGTCTGTCGGGGATCACCGCGGGTTCACGGATTCCGTGGACACAGGAGATGTCGGCGAGGTTCGAGATGATGGGGTCCTGACGTGCGTTGAGCACCAGCACCTCCCCCTTCGAAACATCCAGCCTCTGCAGGCGGGACACCGCCACCAGGCCACCGCCCTCCTCGCCCTCGCCCAGCACCTTCACCAGGTCATCGAGGAAGTCCGTGTCGCGCCCATAGAGGAACAACCAGTTGAGGCAGTTCTCCATGATGGTCTCCGCATCCCCCTTATATCTCGCCTTGAGCTGTCTCACGGACTGCACGACGAGGGTGAAGCGGATGTTCCTGGAGCGGGACGCCGAGATCATGCTCTGCATCTGGTTGATGCGGGGGAAGCTGGCGAACTCGTCGAGGACGAAGTTCACCCTGACCGGCAGGGTGCCGCCGGGACAGAACTGGGCCTCGCGGATCAGTCCCTCGTACATCTGCTGCACCAGGATGGAGACGAGTCCGTTGTAGGTCGTCTTCTCGTCAGGCACGATGAGGAACAGAACGGACTTCTCGTGTCCGAACTCCCCGTACTCGATGTCGTTGCCGCTCATCATGTCCCTGAGCGTCCTCTGGGAGAGGTAGGTCCACAGTTTGGACTGCAGCATTCCGACGACGCATGCCCTGGTGTTGGCGGGCTCCTTCAGCACCGCGCGGACCCCGTTGGCCAACTCGGTGGACGGCAGACGGTCCTTGGCGTCCGAATCGTCCCACAGGTGGAAGATGGTCTCGAGCATCTTGCCGACCTGCACGATGTTGACGTTGCCGGGATCCTCGGAACCGAAGAGCAGCAGGGACGAGAGACTGTACAGCAGCGCCCTCGCCATGTCCTCCCAGAAGGGATCCTCGGTGTCCACGGTGGGGCACATGTTGTTGCAGAGGTCCATCAGCATCTCGATGGCGAGTTCCCTGCCCTCCTCGCTCTCGCGGGAGATCTTGTGGATGGAGTGGAACGGGTTCCACCGGTCGCCCCTCAGGAATTCCCTGAAGTTGAGCACGTGGACCTTGTATCCTCTGCTCCTGAAGGACTCGCCCGTGGTCACGTAGAGCTCTCCCTTGGGATCCGCTACGACCACGCTCTCGCCCGCACGGGCGAGGATGTCCAGCATGGGCATGCAGATCAGACGGGATTTCTTGGATCCGGTGGATCCGATCACCAGGGTGTGGTGGTCGGAGGGGTCCACGTGGCAGACCTTGCCGTCGCTGTGTAGGGGCGCGCCACCGGAGTTGGGGGCATACTCCTCCCTGGTGAGGTCCTTCCTCTCGAGGTTTCCCTTGAAGACCTCGGGGTCGGCCCACTGGGCGCTGTTGTCGTTCCTCTTGGGCGCCTCGCTGGCGGGGACCGACACGGTCTTCTGTGCTCCGCCGACGTACCTCTTCAGTGCGCGGAGGTTGTCAGTTCTTGTCCCTGTCATCGCCTTCCTCCTCCTGCTCGTCCTCATCCTCCTCGGAGATGATGGTGAACTCCTCGTCGGAATCATCCTTGTCGTCCTTGATGGCAGAGAGGATCAGTCCCATCTTGGCGTGGAACAGCTTTACGCCGAGCAGCATCTCGAGGATAGCCTCGTTGGTGTCGATGCCGCACTCCAGGTTGGCGTAATCCCTGAAGACGAGGTCGTTGTCCTTGTCGATGGCGAACTTGCCCCTGACGAGGTTGCAGTTGATGTCGTTCAGGACCTCAAGTACGGCGGGCTTGTCCCTCACGGGGATCTTTGCTCCGTAGTAGGTGGTGAACACGATGCCGTCGGTGACGGAGTGGACCAGGATGCGAGCATGGATGTCCGCCGCGATCACGAGATCGGCGATCAACTTCTTCTTGGTTGATTTCAATAACAGCATGTCCTGGTTGGTGTCGGTGTATTTCTCGAGTGCCTTGAATACCTCGGATCTCTTCATGACGATTGTCATACCTTGCTCTCCTCTTGGGTTCACATCCCGGTCCCTTGGCGGAATCTTGATGCTATGCTGTTACCTAGAGGTAGAGGATATTAGTCAGAAATGGGTCGGAAAAATATGGTTCATTTCGACTGGCCCTGCATGAAGGAGATCTCGTCGATGATGTCGTTGTAGTATCTGATGAACTCCATTTCGAGAAGCCCGAGGTAGGTGGTGGTGTCCAGGGCATTCATCAGCTCGATGCAGTCATACATCTTGACCCTGTACTTCTGATACAGGCGGTCCATCACGACGTCGAGCGCGTTCCTTGTGCGCTGGAGGATGCCGTTGGTGTGGGTGTCGAGGAGCTGACGGTTGTTGTTGATACCGACCTCGATGATCCTGTTCTGGAACTCGTCCATGTAGGTGTATCCGTTCTCGTCGCTGAAGACGTCGGCGAGGATGGCCACCCTCCACACCATCTTCTTGCCCGCGTCGTTCATCTGCGTGGCGATCCTCAGTCTGCGGATGACCTCGTCCTTGGAAGCCCTGTCGGTGACCACGATCGTTCCCACGTCGAAGCCGTTGGGGTCGCAGGCGGAGAACTCCTCCGGGGACATCCACGAGAGTCTCTGCAGGTTGCTGAAGGATCCCTTAACCTTGGTGGCCCTGGACCTGCCGGTCTCCTCCCACACGACGTCGAGCTTCTCGAGAGGCTCGAGGATCCTGCTGTAGGAGTATCCGCGGAACACGGGTTCCGCACCCTTCGGGCCGGGCTCGGTCCATTCCTCGGTCTCCTCGAACCTGAGGCTGACGAGATACTTCCTGTACCTGTCGAAGCGCTGTCTGTCCGAGGTCACGAAGACCATTCCCGGAAGGTAGACCCTTCCACCGAAGAGCTGGGTGTCGAGCATCCTGAGCATGTAGGCGGGATTGAGCTTCGGATAGATGCTGTGGGCCACCCCCTGCTCGAAGAACAGGGAGCCGGCGAGGATGTTGTTGAGGATGCGGGCGAAGAGCATGCAGTCGCGGATCATGTCGCGGTCGTATCTGTCGAGGACCGACGACACGGGCTTCCTGCAGCTGTCGAGGACGTCGTTGCGGGGCCTGATGGTGCTCAGCAGGGGGCTGCTGGGGACCAGGATGTCCATCGCCATCTCCTCGAGGTCGCGGTCGACCTCGTAGTGGAGTCCGGGCTCCTGCCTGCAGTACTCCATCAATCTGTCCATGAGCTCCATCAGGGGGACGAGGGGCTCCTCGGCGTCGCACTGGTCGGTGCCGCTGGACTCCCAACACTGCCTGAGCATGATGTCGACCCACTCCTCCCCGGACTCCTTCTCCATTATCTTGACATAGAGGGACTGTCCGCTGTATGTGCGGTCGATTGTGTTGTGGATCGTCTTGAAGAGAAGCTCCGTCTCGTGGAGGTCGCGGCACCCCCTGTCCCTGAGAATGGTCATGAACTCGTCGTAGGCCTTGGGGTCCGACATGCCCTCGTAGAGCCTCGGGGTGTGGGGGAGGCAGGGCACGGATTTCAGCTCGACCGCGCTGAAGCGGATGGAGTTGAGGCCGTCGCGGATCAGATGGCGGGAGCTGCGGTGACGATCCATCTTCATGTAGTATGCGAGGGAGAATCTGACTCCGCGCATGAGCTCCCGCATGCTCTTGTCGCTGTAGGCGGTCAGACGGTTGAGCGAGTACTCTTCGATGGAGAGGACGTCCTCGTAGATCTCGTCGAGCTCGTCGCGGATGGCGGGCTCGGGCTGCAGGGCGTCGGCCTCCTTCCCGTCGGGGGTGCGGAGCCACTCGAAGATCCTCGCGTGGTCCTTCTCGGGGAAGCGGTGCATGATGAGCTCGCGGCAGAGGTAGTATGTGTGCAGCTCCAGCATCAGGGTTACCGCCGCCTTGCCCTCGTCCTGGACGTTGAGCCTGCATCCGTTCTCCCTGTGGAGGTACCTGTGGACGGGACTCTCCTGGACCTGTCCGCTGGTGTCGAAGCTGAAGACCTGCTCTACCTTGTACACGAGGGTAAAATTTCATACTCGGTATTTAAGGCCACGTCCCGGACCCGGATGCGCGGCCTTATATCCCAGGGATGCATCTAATCATCGATTTCTTCCGGCTCTTCCGACGCTTGGATCCCCACCTTGAAATGGTGCGGGAATTTCCGACCCATTTTCGGCGTATCTGAACAGCGTGTACATCAGTCTGCAAACAGCATTGTGCCTGTCGTCGAATGAAAAACCAACCAACAGAGATGAAACAGATCAACCCCAAGTCCGAGAACCCCGAACTGTGTCCTGATTGCGGCCACCACCTGGAGAATGATTACGAGCGCGGAGAACGCTTCTGCAGGATCTGCGGTTTCGTGGATGACTGCGTCCGCCTCGATTACGGAAAGGACTTCCGCTCCTTCGACGGAGACGAGTCCCGCTGCCACATCGGTGACGCCAGGAATCCCCTCCAGACCGGAGACGGTCTCTCCACCGAGATCTCCTACAGCGACCGCGACTGCAACGGCAAGCGTGTCGCGATGAGCAACCGCAGCCTCATGAGGATGAGAAGGCTCCAACGCCAGTCCCGTCTCAGCAACGGTGCCGAGCGCTCCTTCGCCTCCGCCAAGCCCTTCCTCATGAAATACTGCGAGAGACTCGGCCTGTCCGAGACCGTCGCCGCCTCCGTCTCGATCGACTACCGCAAGGCCTCGAAGAAGGGCCTCGTCAAGGGAAGGTCCATCCCCCTCGTCGTGTCCTCCCTCATCTACGCCGAGTGCAGGCTCCAGCGCCAGTCCCGCACCATCGACGAGATCTCCGAGGCGACCGGGGTCAGGGCCCGCGACATCGGAAGGAACTACCGCAACATGAAGCCCCACTTCAAGTGGAGGATCGGACTGACTGACCCCACGGAGTTCGTCCCCCGCTTCTGCTGCGAGCTGAAGCTTCCCAACGAGATCTGCACCAAGACCATCTCCCTCATCCGCGACAAGGGTCGCAGGGAGCTCGAGATCGGACGCAACCCCGTCAGCGTGGCCGCCGCCTCCATCTACGTGGTCGCAGAGAAGAGGGTGACCCAGACCGAGATCGCAAGGGTCACCGGAATCAGCGAGGTCACCATCAGGGCCATCTCCAGGAACCTGATGGCCTCCGCATGACTCCCCGGGTCAGGGGACCACGATCCCCGCCCGCCCCCAAACCTATTATATATAGAATTATAATAAGCGAAGACATTGCAAGGTGCACCCATGGCAAAATACAGCAGATTTGACAGAGCAAGGATCATCGGCGCCAGGGCGATCCAGATCTCCTGCGGAGCTCCCATCTTCGTCGAGTACGAGAAGAATCTCATCGACCCCATCGACATCGCCATGCTCGAGTTCGAGGCAGGCGTCATCCCCATCTCCGTTCTCCGCGAGTGAGGATTAAACATTCAACGGCCCCTCGGGGCCATTTTTCATTATTGCGCTCTTCTTCATTGTTCCATCACTGACGGATCAATGTGCTTCATGGCACTTCTTGTCCAGTTCAGCGGTCGCCGACGTAGAAGGTGTTGATGATCACGAGGCCGTTGTCCGTCAGACGGTACTTCCCGATTCCCTGCGGCTTCTCGATCCATCCGTTACGCACCCAGTTGTCGACGTAGTGTCTCTGGTAGTACATGGTCTCCTTCTGCTTGGGGACGGTCTTCGACGAGGATGCGGACATCTCGTACAGCCACAGTTCGTCGTCCTTCAGCTGCTGGATAACGGCGGATGCCGACAGGGTCTTTCCGGAGACCTGCCTTCCGTAATAGGATCTGAGCGCGCGGACCTGGTTCTCCTCGGGCCTGTCGATGAAGAACTTGGGGATGGTCCTGGCACCATGGACGCTGGAGGTCAGACCGACGGGTCTTCCGTCGCGATAGTAGAGTCTCTCGATCTCCTCGTTCGGTATGGTGTACTCGCTGGTGCCGACGGTGAATGCCTCGACGTTGGGGCACATCATCGAGGCGATGATGGCGGCGGCGCTGAACTCGGAGGTTCCGGCAGATGAGTTGATGACGATCTTCGTGTCTGGTCC
>JAKSHU010000179.1 GCA_024399175.1 archaeon | reverse complement strand
GTTGCAGGCGGATGAGGAGCTCTTGAGCCCCCTCGACGGAGGGATCTCGGACTTGATCGTGAGCTGGTAGTTCACCTTGGGATCCTTCCCGATCCTCTCGAGCGTCCTGCGGACGCAGATCCTGGCGAGGTTGTCGTCGGTGGATTCGGAACCGATGATGCGGACGAACTGCTCGGTGCCCTTCTCGTCATAGGCGGCCTCGGTGACCAGGTTGATGCCGATCACCGCACCGGTCCCGCTGACGATGCCGTTGAGGACGGAGATGCAGCCGTGGGACTCTCCGATGCCGCTCATTCTATCGCCTTTCTCATGACCTCGGTGTCGGGCCTGACGCCGAACCACTTCTCGAAGGACATCGCTCCCTGTCCGACGAGCATGTCCCTTCCGCTGGCGACGACGCATCCCCTGTCCATCGCGGCCTGGACCAGCTGGGTCCTCCTGTTGTAGACCATGTCCATGACCGCCATGTCCTTGTCCAGGTCGGCGAGGTCGAACATGTAGGGGGAGTCCTCGTTCATGCCGATGGAGGTGCAGTTGATGACCGCGTCGTATCCCCTCAGGGTGGCCTCGGGGGCGATCTCGCAGCCCATGTCCCTGCACACGGCGGCGACCTTCTCGGGGGTCCTTCCGAGGACCCTGACGTCGCATCCGGACTCCTGTGCGGCATAGATGGCCGACCTGGAGGCGCCTCCGGATCCGAAGACGAGCACCCTGGAGCACTCGGAGAGCTTCCTTCCCGCCCTCTCGAAGGCATGGAGCACTCCCGCGTAGTCGGTGTTGGTTCCCACGAGGGTTCCGTTCCTGTTGATGATGGTGTTGACCGCACCCATCCTCTCGGCGGGACCCTCCACGGAATCGAGGTGGGGGATGATGTCCTGCTTGTAGGGGATGGTGACGTTCAGTCCGGTGATGTCGTACTCGCGGATGACGTCCTCGACGTGCTCCAGGTCGGGGGAGTCCATCCTCAGGTAGAGGCCGTTGATCCCCTTGTCCCTCATGGCGGCACCCTGCATCTGGGGAGACATGGAGTGCCCCAGGGGGTGTCCGATGATTCCGACGAGCCTGCAGTCGTCTCCGAGGGCCATCATCTCCTCGGCGGAGAGCTGCCCCTCAGCGGTCTTCCTTCCGACATAGCCGAAGGAGAAGTAGTTGCCGAGGAGCTCCTGCCTGATGCGAGTGACGGTTCCCAGCTCGCCCATTCCGAGGATGAGGTGCCTCCTCTCGGTGGTGGTGGCGACCTTGTGTATGGTGTGCAGGTCGGAGAATGTGTTGACCCTGCACGCGCACTTGGACAGCTCCTGGTCCCCGTGCGCCATGATCTCCCTGAGGGCGGCCTCGGAGGGGGTCTTCTCGAAGTCGTGGACGGAACGGATCTTCCTGAAGGGGATCTCGGCATCGGACTCCCCGATGTCGACGAGTCCCTTGAAGCCGGCGGGAACGGCGGAGATGTCCTTGCCTGCAAGGGTCACCACGCTGTTCTCGTCCGCGTACTCGGGCAGGGTGTCGAAGACATCCAGCCTGATCTCGTGCATGTCGGCGTCCGCCGGAGCATCCGGAACGGACCCGTACGAAGCGCAGACACGCATGGTGTTTCACTTCTCCGTGATGGTCTCTTCGATCTTCATTCCGAAGTGCCTGCCTCCGCTGGTGAGGTGGGCGAGGATCTTGTCGCCGACCTTGAGCTTGGTGACGGAGGTCGCGGCCTTGGCGCTGACGACCTTGATGGTCTCGGCGTTCTGCAGGACGACGTTGTAGGACTTCTGTCCGTCGGTGGCGGTGATGAGAAGGAAGGGCCTGACCTCGACCTTCGCCCTGCCGACGGATGCGATCCTGGTGTTTCCGTCCCTGTCGCAGAGGGTGACGGGTGCTCCGGCGGAGAGCTCGGAGAGGTACCTGGTCTTTCCTCCGGGGATCATGCAGTACATGTGGACGGCACCGGCGTTGACCCTGAAGGGCCTGGTGGCGACGTGTCCGTTGGCCTCGCTCTCGCTCTGGATGAGGAAGAGGCAGCTGGAGGAGGATCCGCAGAGCATTCCCTCTCCGGGCTTCATGAGGCAGCAGGTGTCGACGCAGACCCTGTCGCCCATCTCGACGGCCTCGATGGAGGTGACCTCGACCTCCTGGAGCTCGACGGGCTCGGAGACGGTCAGGATGTTCTTGAACTTCCCGATCTCGCGGAAGTCGTCGGTCTGGATGACGACCCCGTCGACTCCCTTCTCCATGGTGGTGAGGTAGAGCTCGGCCTCCTCCTTGTTGGAGGCGATGGACATGATCCTGGTTCCGGCGAGCCTGAACTTGGCGA
>JAKSHU010000178.1 GCA_024399175.1 archaeon | reverse complement strand
CCGTACGGTGGGTTCTGTGGGAGGTCGGGCCCGAGACGGGCCCTCCTACCCGATCCCAGACAGGACGTTCCGCCCTGTCCGGGATTTTCTCGCCCCACTCCTGCACCGGGCCTTGCGATCTGATGTCTGGGTATGTCCAACGGCCAGTTCTCTATATATAGGGCCTCTGTGATGGCGTGGTGCTTGCTAACAATTAGCACGGACTTGATAACATGACATTCTTCGGACTCACAAATCCCTGGATCATAGCGTCCTACATCGGATGCTTCATATCTGTCATCATGTGCTGCTGGGTTGGTTACAAGGCAAAAGACCTGATGGAGGATGAAGAGTAATGGAAGGCGTGTCTCTACCCCTCTTCACCGTGATGCTGGTCATCTTTGCCGCGATTACCATCTTCCTCGGACTGTACGGATACAAACACACCAAGAACAACAGCGAATTCCTTCTCGGACGTAACAAGACCAATCCGATCATCATCGGACTCTCCTACGGAGCGACCTTCCTCTCCGCCTCCGCCGTCATCGGTTTCGGTGGACAGGCCGCCACCCACGGTCTTGCAGTCGTCTGGCTCACGTTCCTCAACGTGTTCATGGGAATCTTCGTCGCGTTCGTCGTCTTCGGTCCCCGCACCAGGAGGATCGGAAAGAAGCTCGGCGCAGCAACCTTCGCAGACCTTCTCGGTAAGATCTACAAGTCCAAGGGAATCCGTGCCTTCACCGCGGTTCTCATCATCATCATGATGCCCATCTACTGTGCGGCAGTCCTCAAGGGAGGAGTCAACTCCGTCGCCGTCCTCACCGGACTCACCGAGTACTATGATGCCATCCTCCTGATCCTCGCAGTTCTCGTCGGAGTCTACGTCGTCTACGGAGGAATCATCGCCGTCATGTACAACGACGCCCTCCAGGCTGGAATCATGTTCATCGGAATGATCGTCATCTTCCTCGTCACCGTCGTCGAGCTCGGAGGAGTCACCCACGGATTCGAGCAGCTGACCAACCTGTTCAACACCCACCCCGCCTCCGCCGTCGGAGTCCTCGAGGGATTCAACGGATGGACCGAGTTCGCGACCCTCGGAAGCAGCGAGTGGATGCTCGTCGTCACCACCTTCATCATGGGAGTCGGACTCGGTGTCCTCACCCAGCCCCAGCTCGCGGTCAGGTTCATGTCCGCCAAGAGCGACAGGATGCTCAAGAGGTCCCTCCTCATCGGAGGAATCTTCGTGTTCCCCATCACCGGTATCGCATTCACCGTCGGACCCCTGTCCAACGTGTACTTCTTCGAGCACCACGGAATGGCCGCACAGGCATACCTCCGCTCCCTCAACCTGGGAACCGACTTCGTCATGCCCCAGTACATCCTCGAGGTCTTCAACGGAATCTTCGCCGGAGACTTCTTCGTCTGCCTCTTCCTGCTGTCCCTCGTATGTGCCAGCATCTCCACCATCGCCGCTCTGATGCACACCATCGGAACCGCCGGTGGATACGATGTCTACACTCTTGTCGAGAACAAGCAGAAGAAGAGGGAGCAGGACTCCCAGAGCGTCAAGGTCAACAGGTCCATCACCGCGATCATGATGGTCCTCGTCGTCGTGTACTGCTACATCATGCCCAACGACATCATCGCCAAGGCCACCTCCCTCTTCATGGGAATGACTGCGGCAGCACTCCTTCCTGCCTACATCCACGGTCTCTACAACAAGGGAGCCGTCGACAAGCGCGCGGCGATCGCCAGCATCTCCGTCGGAACCGCAGTGTACATGTTCTGGGCACTGTTCATCAACGCCTCCAGCTCCGCGTTCCTTCCCGTATGCAAGCTGATCACCGGAAAGACCGTTCTCTTCACCGGATCCATCGCATACTGCGACGCGCTGCTGATCGCACTGCCCATCTCCTTCGTGGTGTTCCTCGTCGTGTGGTTCATCGGAAGGCAGAAGAGCTCCGCATCCGAGACCGCCACCGCCTGAGTGACGTGATCGGATGAAGGGTCGTCCCGGGTCTCCCGGGACCCCCTGTGGATCAGCCCTGTCCGAGGGTCTGGAACGTGTCCGCACGTTCCTCTCTCGGCAGGGACGAAACCCCTCTCACATCGTTCTGTATCCGGCCGAATATGGCCTTCTCACCTCGTCCCGTCCTCCTCCCTTTTCCATAAATACGTGGTCGGAGATTCACGGACATGGGATTCCTTGACCGTTTCAAGAGCAAGAAAAAGGACGAGACTCCTGCGGAGCCTCCGAAGATGCATTCAGTCTTGAGGTTGCCAGTTATTGGGTAACTGGCACTAGGGAATGACTTAATTTTCCA
>JAKSHU010000177.1 GCA_024399175.1 archaeon | reverse complement strand
TTTAGGTTGTTCTTCGTCCTCTTTTTGGTCGGTCACATCTTCTTCGTTTTCTATTACCTTTTGTTTGTCTTCTCCGTCATCGGAGAGGTCAGGAAGGAGTGCCTCATCCGCAGCAGCACCGCACAGCCCGGGGACGACATCGTCTTCGTGATGGACATCGACGGACACTACCCCAAGAACATCCCCTACGCCTGGGTCACCACCCTCGACAAGGACCCCAAGATCGTCAGGGAGCAGATGGAGGCGGCCGCCATCGTCGCCGACGAGAGGCTCGTCCACTCCGGAAAGGACATGAGCAACCCCGGATGCGTCGGAACCCTCGGAATGATGCTCGAGTGCTCCGGAGTCGGAGCAACAGTGGACATCGAGAAGATCCCCGTGCCCAGGAACTGCGACGACCTCATCAGGTGGATCCTCTGCTACCAGGGATGCGGATTCGTGTACGCCTGTCCCCCCGAGAACTCCGCGAGGGTCATCGAGATCTTCGAGAAGGTCAAGTGCGTCGGAGCCGTCGTCGGAAAGGTCAACGATTCCAAGAAGCTCGACCTGACCATGGACGGACAGACCGGAACCCTCTTCGACTTCAGCAAGGACATCATCACCGGTTGCAAACCCAAATCCCGCTGAACGGTGAAACTCTCGCGGGGGCCCACCCCCGTATCATTTTGAAAACTCACGCCCCCGTCAGAGAATGGCGGCCAGGATCACCATCAGGTAGAGGAACATCACCATCGACGAGATGTTGCGTGTTATCTCCTCCGCCCTTCTCTCCCTCGCCTCGCGGTCCCTGTTGCCCATCCTCTCCATGATGGCGTCGATCCATCCGAGGAACACATAACCTCCGTCGAAGGGGAAGCAGGGCAGGGCGTTGGTGATTCCCAGCATCATGTTGAGCCAGCATATCCAGAACAGAGCGGAGCATATGACCCAGAACCCGTCGAAGGGTGCGTCGTACCACCACTTTACGCTGTCAGGAACGGGTGCGAACCCGCAGAGCGGATGGACCAGATAGGACAGGAGGGAGGAGGCGATCTCAACGGGACCGCTGGCACCGTTGATCGGGTTCGCCGCGGTGGCGAGCATCGCCCTGGGCGTGATGAGTCCCATTCCGGAGGTGGTGGTCACCACACCGAGGAATCCTTTGCCGTTGTTGTCGCCGAGAGTGACCGTGGCGCTGTCTGACATGCGGGCCCCGCCCTCCATCCAGGAGTAGCCGATGGTCACCACGTCGCCGGGATGGGTCAGACCCATGAAGTTGGAGAATCCCTCGGCAGAGTAGAAGCGGTACGTCGTGCCACCCATCTCTATCGAGGATATCGCCTTGTGCTCCAGGATTCCGTGGGCGGGCGAACCCTCCACGGTCTGCCCCACATAGGCACCCCAGAGGAACGACGCCGTGTGCTCCGACGTCTCCGTCCTGTAATGCACGTCCACCAGGTCCCCGGGGCTCCAGGAGTACAGGTCGGAGGTGTAGTATCCCGACGTGTACGTGAACGGCTCCCCTCCAATGTCGAGGATGATCGCACCGGCGGGAACACCCGCATCGAAGGCGGGGGACTGATCGGTCTCGTTGTACACGGCGCAGTTGTCCATGTAGGGGGAGCCGAGACCGCCGAGCATCACGGTGGAGAACAGCAGGAACGACAGCGCGGCGATGACGAAGTTGGTGGATATGCCCGCAGTGTAGAGGTCGATCTTCGCACGGCGGGACGCCTTGCGGACATCCTCCTGGTCAGGCTCCACGAACGCTCCCAGGGGGACCACACCGTACAGCAGTCCGGTGTGCTTCACACCGATGTCGTTGCTGCGGCTCTGGAGACCGTGGGCCATCTCGTGGCAGACCATCGCCACGACAAGTGCCAGCACTCCGTATCCCAGTGGCAGGAAGGGGGTCAGTCCGGGCAATGCGATGACATACTCCAGACCGATACCGCCCCTGGAAAGGGTGTTGGGCAGGTTGAACACCGCCATCGCCATGATGTACACCATCATGACCATCAGGAGCAGCGAGACGACCTGCGAGAAGATTCCGAAGGCCCTCCAGAAGCGTCTGTACCTGCCGAACCTCTCGATGAACCTCAGTCCGAACCTCGTGTTGATCTTGATGGCCGGACCCCACCTCTCGAACCCGTGGCTGATGGCACGGGGATGCTTCCACACCAGCACCCACAGGGGGATGTAGATGACGAGGAGGACGAGAAGCACCGTCATCGTGGTGTCCATCAGTCCGAACCTCCGCACTCGTCCGACGGACGGACTATGTCCGCTCCCCCGTTCCCGTAGATGATCCTCTCGGCCCATTTCAGCTTGCGGAGCTTGACGGCCGGATCGGAACCCTCCTTGGGATGGGGGTTGTCGAAGTCGAATCCGTACAGGACGATTCTGCGGGCCCCGAACTCCCTCGC
>JAKSHU010000176.1 GCA_024399175.1 archaeon | reverse complement strand
ACTGTGTGCGACACTGGCGATAGTGCCAGCACTCTCGGACGATGCCGATGCCGACGCCCTTCCCCACCTGGATGTGTACAGGATTTCGGATGGTCAGCCGGTTCGTGACGGAATCATACGCGACATCAGCATAGAGTACGATGTCTGTTCCGATGTCAACGGCACAGTGTACTCGGTCCGGGAGGGGGCCGTGCTGCACGGTGGCGAGTCATATCTCCACGTCTCCGGAGACCATCCGGGTCCGTTCTCCCTTCGCTGCAATCCGTACACCGAGGACGAGGTCCTCCGGAGCACGGGACTATGCGTGAAGCTTTATCTAGATCCGTCCTGCACCGGGGAACCGGACTTCGCGTCTCCGGTCAGATTCGGAGAGGACACACTGGTCTGCTCGGGACTGATGCCCTGGACCAGGTACCACCTCGTTGTGGAAACGCTTTTCACCAGATCTTTTGAAACGCCCCGTGAGGATTTCCTCGGCGTGGCCCTCAACTTCTCCGTGACCACGGACTACCGTTATAACGCTCTGACCCTCGATCCCAACTGGGGCGATCTGGGCACGATCGACACGAGGCTGCTCCGCAACGGGGAGAGGTACTCGTTCCCTGTTCCAGAGAGGGAGGACTTCGTCTTCACCGGCTGGTACACCGATCCCCAGTACGGGGAGAACGTTCCTAATGGAAGCATCATCTATCTCGAGCAGGACGCCACCTATTACGCCCACTGGTGGCCCAGAGGTTCCCATCACATCGAGATCGAGACCCCGTCCGGTTGTCTCGTGGAGATAGAGGAGGTGGCGGAAGGCACGGCCACTCTGGCCATCGAGTCACATTCCCCTGACGGGACCGTCTGGGTCTCCTTCCCGGAGACGAACGTCTCGGTGGTGACGATGCCCGTCGTCGTCCATCTCGACACATCCTCTCAGAAGGGCATTCTCACTCTGACAGGATCCGTCCTCGCCCGCGAGCAGTACGAGGCGATACAGGGGTGGCTGCTGGAGAAGGGCCTGCTCGTCTCGGGAACCTATCTGGTGCCCGTCGGGAGGACGGTCATCGTGGAGCCGTCCGTTCTGGAGGAGCTCTCGTCGACCGATGCGGTGCTGGAACTTCCCTTCGATGCCGCGACCCTGTTCCTCGACACGGTGCTGATGGACAGTCTCGCGGGCCTCGAGGATGATCTGTCCATAACCGCGTCCGAGACCTCGTCGAGCTCGCTGACGATGGAACAGAAGAGGGCGATCGCGAGGAACCGCTCCGTGGACATCTCGATGTCCTGCGGTGATGTTCCAATCGCGGGATTCGACAGGGCGCTGCGCATAAGGATGTCAGCCGACACAAACGACGTCACCGAGTTCCATGTGTATCACGTGACCCGCGACGGAGGCAAGGTCGACATGGGTGCCGTCCTGGGTGACGGATGGGTCGAGTTCTCCACCGACCATCTGTCGGTTTTCTGCCTCGAGGTGCACCACCCCGAGCCTGACCGCACGGGAACCGTCCTGATGGTGGTCGTCGCCGTGGCGATGATGCTGTTGCTGCCCAATATTCTCAAGATGTCGCGCCGCAGGTGATCAGGAGGGCCTGTTACTCTGGATGATGTGGACCAGCTTCCTGACGAGCGCCTTCGGCAGGATCTTCATGAAGAACGACGCGACCTTGAAGCGGGCTCCGTGGACCGCCCCGACCTTTCCCTTCATCATCTCCCTGTGCGCGCACTCCGCCACGTCGACCGCGTCGGCGCATGAGAACCTCTTGAAGGCACTGACGTCGTCGGCGTTGGCCGCCCTGAAGAAGTTGGTGTTGACGGGTCCGGGACACACGGCGGTGACGGTGACTCCCGTACCCTTCAGCTCGACGGAGAGCGCCTCCGTGAGGGAGAGGACGTAGGCCTTGCTCGCGTAGTAGACGGACATGAGCGGTCCGGGTGCGAAGGATGCTATGGATGCGATGTTGAGGATTCTTCCCCTGCCCGCGGAGACCATCTCCGGTAGGATGAGGCGGGTGATCTTCGTGAGAGCCATGATGTTGAGCTCGATCATGCTCTGCTGCTTGTCCCAGTCACAGCTGACGAACTCCCCTTAGTCCCCGAATCCCGCGTTGTTGACGAGGATCTCCGCTCCGGCGCCCATCTCGGCGACGGTCTCCGCGGAGGATATGTCGGTGAGGTCCGCGGCGAGGTACGAGACCTGGACGCCGTGCTCGGACGAGAGCATCTGGGATATCTCCTTCAGTCTCTCCTCCGACCTGGCGACAAGGAGCAGGTCATGCCCCTCCCTGGCAAGGATCTTCGAGAGTTCGAGGCCGATTCCGCCGGACGCGCCGGTAACAACTGCAAGGGACATGGATTCACCGAGAAACACTGGTGCAGGGGTAGGGATTCGAACCCTAGAATCACTAAGAACAGGATCCTAAGTC
>JAKSHU010000175.1 GCA_024399175.1 archaeon | reverse complement strand
CTCGACATCCTTTCCGTTCTTGACACCGGCACCGCAGAGAACGCGGATGCTGGGGTTGACTGCCTTGACTGCTGCAACGGTGTTCTTCACGATTGCAGGGTCGGCAGAGGTGACGGAGACGTCTCCTCCGATGAGCTCGGGGGGTTCGACTGCGATGTACTCGGGAGCGTATGCAGCGAGGACCTTTGCGTCATCAACGGTGTTCGCACAGACGACGGTGACGAGTCCGAGCTCGTGTGCCATCTCGATGCACTGGCCGACCACTTCGGGTGCGACCTTGTGCTCGGCGTGGTTGATGAGGGTTCCCGCACATCCGCATGCCTTGACCATGGACGGAGTGATCCATCCGGTGGCGGATCCGGGTTTCTTGGGGTCGATGTTCTGGGAAAGAACCGGGATCGATACAGAGCCAGCGACCGCGGACAGCTCCACCATGGGAGGGCATGCCACGATCTTGGCACCGGTCTCAGCAGCAACCTTCTCGCAGGCCTTGGCCAGGTCGACGGCTTTGACCCCGTCGACCTCGGCGTATGCCTTGAAATTGACGATTACTACCTTGGAGCCGAGATCACTCGACATCGGACTTGTCCTTCTTTCCGCAGCAGCACTTCTTGTCTGCGTCTTCGTCGTCGCAGGAGACGAACCTCTTCTTGAGGTCCTCGAGGACTGCAGGCCTGGAAGTGTACTCCATCTCCTCGGATCCGAGGATGGAAGGCATGAAGGGTCCCTGGGACCTCATCATGACGGATGCCCTGATGGCGTTCTCGCGGGCGAGGTTCCAGGTGTCGGATCCGAAGACGTCGACGGGCTGGTGGTCTCCGCCCTTCACGCCGGGAGCCTCAAGTCCCTGGAGCTTTCCGTCACAAAGCTGGAATCCGAGACAGCACATTCTCGGAGGTCCGTCGTAGTAGACGGGGTTGGAGTTCTCGGGGGAGCAGGGGTAGACTGCACCGATGTGGGATCCGCGCATCCATCCGGCTGCGAGCCAGGTCTGCTGGAAGACCTGGGTGTACTCTCCGACGGAGGGGAATCCGGACTGGCACCTGCAGATGCAGACGGGGTCGTCCTTTCCGACGTAGGAACCTGCGGTCATGTTGAGCTTGTCGGTGGAGACGACGCATGCGGGTCCGAGTCCTGCACGGCTGTAGACCTTCTTGATAGCGTAGCGGTAGGTGTCTCCGAGAAGGCTCAGGATGCTGAGGGTCTCCTCAGGGGAGGACATGATGACCTTCTTGTTGTCGAGAACGTCCTGGATCTCGACGTCGAATCCCTGCTTCGCCCTCTTGTCGATGACGAGACCGGTGGTGGTGAAGGGGTCGAGGTAGATCTTGGAGAGGATGGGAGAGTAGACGGAAGGCTCGGTCTTGTCTGCCATGAAGAACAGGAGGGGCTCGGAAGGCCTCTCCTCGAAGGTCATCTCCGCGGAACCGGGTCCGGCTCCCTTGACGTTTCCGGAGAAAGCGTCGGTGAGAAGGTCCTGTCCTGCTGCGTAGAGGTGCATCTTCTTGGAGAGCTTGGTCGCCTCCTCGAAGCACTCCCATGCGGCACCGTGGACCTCGGAGTTCTCCTCGCCCTTGTAGTGGGTGAGGAAGAGGTTGATGTCGTCTCCGCAGCGGGTGACGTAGAAATCCTCAATGATTCCCTGTTTCTGCTTGTCGGTCAGGATCTCTTTTGCCTTTGCCATCATGGAGGGATGGGGGGTCATGTGACCTGCAATGGATCCAACATCTGCTTTAATAATCGATACAGTGACTTTCTCAGCCATAGGTATACACCGATATGCAGTCTTGCATGCTTTTATAATATAATAATGGTGGGTTGCCCCCGCGCGTCCCCCAGACACCCCTTCTTTGATATGCTGGCACATTGCACTTCATGACACCTGCGAGTCCGTGCGCCCCGCCGATCCCGCCCGTTCCGAGATGTCTCAGCCCCTACGAAACCAATAATATGTGGAGCGGGATACACGGACAGTTAACATGACAGCAGTCAGGAATTCCAGCAACATCTCCGTCGAGGACGGAACCGCCATCGTCAAAGGATGGGTACAGGAAGTCAGGGCACTCGGAGGAATCGCCTTCGTCACCCTCAGGGACAGGTACGGAACCATCCAGATCACCATGCCCAAGAAGAAGATCGATCCCGCACTCTTCGAGGAGCTCACCAAGGTCCCCAGGGAGTCCGTCGTCGCCGTCACCGGAGAGGTCAAGGCCAGCAACCAGACCGCGCTCGGACTCGAGATCATCCCCAGCGCCGTCGAGATCTACAGCAGGGCCGCCGCACCCCTCCCCCTCGGAGTCGTCGACAAGGTCGACGCGGGAATGGACACCCGTCTCGACCACAGGTTCATGGATGTCAGGAAGCCCGAGATCAAGGCGGTCTTCGAGCTCAAGGCCATGATGGTCGAGCTCATCGAGGAGTGCGTCCGCGAGA
>JAKSHU010000174.1 GCA_024399175.1 archaeon | reverse complement strand
GATGATCTTCCTCTCGGCGTTCCTGAGGGAGACGTTGAGGGTGGACTTGGAACATCCGATCCTCTCGCAGAGCGCGTCGAGGTCGGTCCTCCTGGGGACGTCGTAGTATCCCTGGTCGAAGGCGATGCGGAGATACTTCTCCTCCTTGGGGGTGAGGGTCATCTCCTCGTTGAACTTTCCACCTGCGAGGAGGTTCACGGTGTATCCCTTCTCCCTGAGGGTGGAGACGAGGTCCCTCACGCAGGAGCTGTCCTGTCCCAGCACGGTCCATTCGATCTTCTCGCCCTGGCGGACGGCGGACATCAGGAAGCACTTGCTCTGGCTTATGATCCTGCAGAGGAAGCACTTGTTGTTGGTGATGGACGCGAGGTAGTTGCCGGAGGAGATCTTGTCGATCTGACAGTCTCCGCCGTCCATCTCGTACTTGCTGTCCCTGAGGTCGACGTCGCCGTTGGTGTTGATCCTCATGATGGAGAATCCGCGACCCTCCTCGTTCATCGAGGAGCATTTGATGATGTCCGTGGAGATGATCTTGGAGGGATCGATGGGAACCATGCTTCTGCAGGTGTGCATGTCCAGCATCTCGTTCCTGTCGAGTTCCAGCTTGTAGTAGTGAATTGCCATCAACTCCGTGCTAATGAATAATAATGAAACCAACTTGTATAAAATAATATCTTCGTCATTTCGAGAGTTATGTCCAATGACTATATAAAGCGAAAACGAATTTTAATTCAACATATAAATAGTTGTTGAAAATCGATTTTGATGTTAACAGACCTTCTTGGATTGATGAGGACGCTGTCGCGAGATTGAAGAAAAGGGGTGCGGGGGAGACCCCCGCGAAGGGTTTGGAAGATCACTGCTTGGCCTTTGCCTTGTCGATGTAGCCCTGCCAGACGGACTCGAGGTCGGGCCTCTGCATGGTGTCCATCACGTACTGGGCGAACTCGTCTCCGGTGGCTCCGGTGTTCCTTCCGGTCATGACGAGCTTCTTCTCGAACTGGACGCAGACGTCGAGGGCCATGTTGAGCTTCTTGGATTTCTCGGCCTCTCCGATGTGGTCCATCATCATGGCGACCGCCTTGATCATGGAGCAGGGGTCGGCGTACTGGGCACGTCCCTCGGTGACCATCCTGGGAGCGGATCCGTGGATGGCCTCGAACATGGCGTACTTCTTTCCGATGTTGGCGGAACCCGCGGTTCCGACTCCGCCCTGGATCTGGGCGGCCTCGTCGGTGATGATGTCTCCGTAGAGGTTGGGGAGGACGAAGACCTTGAAGTCTGCCCTCCTGGAGGGGTCGATGAGCTTGGCGGTGGTGATGTCGACGAACCAGACGTCGTGCTTGACCTCGGGGTACTCCTCTCCGATCTTGTCGGCGAGGTCGACGAAGAGTCCGTCGGTGGTCTTGATGATGTTCGCCTTGACGATGATGGAGACGTAGTTCTTTCCAGTCTTCTTTGCGTGCTCGAATCCTGCCCTGATGATCCTCTCGGTACCCTGCTTGGTGGCTACGCAGTAGTCCATGGCAAGGTCCTCGGTGACGAAGAATCCGTCGGAACCGAGAGCGTAGGATCCCTCGGTGTTCTCCCTGTAGAAGATCCAGTCGATTCCGAGTTCGGGAACGGAAACGGGCCTGACGTTGGCGAACAGGTCGAGTTCCTTCCTCATTGCGACGTTTGCGGACTCGATGTTGGGCCAGGGGTCACCCTTTGCGGGGGTGGTGGTCGGACCCTTGAGGATCACGTGGCACTGCTTGAGCTCCTCGAGGGTGTCGTCGGGGATCGCTTTGAGGACCTCGGCACGCCTCTCGATGGTGAGGCCGTCGATGGTTCTGATCTCGACCTTTCCTGCCTTGATTTTGTCTGCGAGAAGGAATTCCATGACCTTCTGTGCGGATGCGCATATGTAAGGGCCGATTCCGTCTCCGCCGCAGACTCCGATGATGAGTTTGTCGAGTTTGGAGTAGTCGGTCCAGTCGGGCTCGTTCTTGAGGCGCTCGACGCGCTCGAGCTGTTTCCTGAGGAGAAGTCCGTACTTCTCCTGTGCTGCCTTGATTGCTGCTTCGTCAACCATTGGTATAACCTGTGTGCGCATGTGGCTTATAAAATATATAGGGATAGGGGAACCAAGCCCTGTTAACTGCATCCCTCACTGCAGTCCGCCTCTTTTAGGATATTGGATGCAGAACGGTATTCTGCCTCTGCGTGAGACCTTGGTGCACCAAGGTCAGGACACCTTGGCACACCTTGGCCTTGCGGCATGCAGGAGGTGAGAAGTTCATGATGAACATATTCCTCAACCCTCGTCCAAGAGGCATAAGAGTGTTGATCATCGCCGATGAGGTGATGGTCATCATTGACATCTCATGATGTCAGTGACCAAACTTTGAATCCGTTGGGATTCGGGTCGGACCACCCCTGTGAAGGTTGAGCTTCCGAAAGGGGGCTGACATTCCTGCGGGATTATGCACGGTCTCGCAGG
>JAKSHU010000173.1 GCA_024399175.1 archaeon | reverse complement strand
GTATTTAAATTGCCTAGCGAGAAAAAGCTATAGCAAGATAGTTCGGGAATTTCAATGCAGATGCGTCTCTTCAGGAGCAGGCAGTTCTGCCTCTCGATGGTCTGCTGCATGTTGCTTTACATCATCGTGATGTCCACATCCGTCCTCGGACCGATGTGCTTCCAGATGGGTCTGGGATATTCTGCCGCCGAGTCCGGATTTATAATGGTCCCCGGAACGCTGCTGGTGGCTGTGCTCTCCCCCGTGTTCGGGGGACTCTATGACAGGCATGACATGAGGTGGATGGTGGTGATCCTCAGTCTCGTCATGTTCCTCTCGAATTTCCTGATGTTCTACATCGACCACGACACACCCTATCTCTGGCTGGTCTTCCTGGGCGTCCTCAGGGGAATCGGCGGTGCGATAATGATGCCCTTCACCGCCTGGGCCGTGAACAGCGTCGAGCCCCGCTACAAGTCCGACGCCACCTCGCTCAACAACGCGTTCAGGACTCTCGCAAGCGCCGCCGGACTGGCTGTCTTCGTCGGTGTCTTCGACTCCGTCGCGATAGGATCCACCTATCTGGACGGTGCCTGCCAGGCGTTCCTCCTGATATCCCTGATGAGCATCATAATGCTGGTGCTGGGTCTCTTCTCCAGAAAGAACACGGCGGAGAAGGTGGACTGAGTCAGCAGGACGACTATGGGGATCAGATGGTCTCCGTTCTCCGGAGACCCAGGTCCCTTGACACGAGCCTCATAACGTGTCTCATCAGCCACAGGATCAGCAGCATGCAGGCCAGATTGGTGATGTCGAGGGACCAGTAGATGGCCTCCATCGAGATCCTGCAGGCGACGAAGTAGGTGCCCAGGAATATGAACTCCCTGACGAAGGTCATCGCGGTCGCGAGGCCGGCGTGACGGGATGCCTGCATGACCGACATTCCCGTTCCCTGCACTGCGTTGAAGATCGCGGATGCCGCGAATATGCGTGTGGCAAGCGTCATCTCTCCCCTCAGTGACTCCATCGACGGTGAGTTCATGAACGCCTCCGTGAGAATGTCCGCGGCGACGAATATGAAGAGTCCGAGCACCAGTTGCATCCCGAGGACGATCCTGAGGGTCAGCCTGATGCACTCCTCCATCTTGGCCACGTCCCTCTGGCCGAGGGCGGCGGAGAGGATGGGCACGAGCGACTTGTTCAGGGCCATCGCCGGGATGAGTGCCAGGTGCACGAAGTGGAACGCGTTTATGTAGACGACCAGTCCGTCAGGACCTCCGCAGGAGACGACGAGCGCCTGCTCAGGGATCATCAGCAGCGGCGAGAGGATCATCTCGAGGGCACAGGGGATCCCCACGATGGCTATGTCCCTGTAGATCTCCCGGGGGAACCTTAGTTTGTTGAATACCAGGCGGAGATAGTTCCTACCGGAGAGGTACCAATACAGTCCGATGACGGTGATGATCAGGAACGAGAGGCAGGTCGCGACGGCGGCACCCTTCACGCCCATTCCCAAACCGTAGATCATCAGGGGATCGAGGATGATGTTGGCGATGGACGCGGTCATCGAGAGGTACATCGAGCGTCTCGACGATCCCTCGGCACGGAGAAGTCCCGTGAGCACGCCGTTCATCATCAGGAAGAAGGACATCCAGAGGAACGGTTTGAGATATTCCATACAGAGTCCGAGGTTGTTTCCGCCGCCGCTGACGGAGGCGAGCGGCTCCGCGAGGAACCACATCACGCAGGAGGAGCACACCGCGATTATGGCAGTGAGAAATATGGTGCATCCTGCGGCCTTCTCGGCATCCTCCTTCCGGGATTCGCCGAGAAGCTTCGCGATGGCGGCGGTGGCACCCACGCCGATGCCGCCGCCGAACGCTATCAGAAGGGAGTAGACGGGGTGGGAGATGGAGACTGCCGACAGCTCGTCCGCCCCTAGACCGGAGCACCAGATGCTGTCGATGACGTTCTGGAGATATCCCACCAGCAGTGCCAGGAAGAGAGGCGCCGCCATGTGGAACAGCGCCCTCCTGGGACTTCCCAGGAGCCTCTCCAGGTCCTTCTCCCCGTCGCTCATTGGTCGTCCTCGATGATGGCCTCTCCGAGGATGACGTGGGGTACGGTGACCTCCATCCCCTCCTTGGCGGAGGACTTGTCATCGGAGATGATGCGGTTCCTGATGTGGTACACCGCCTCGAGGTTCTCCTCGGTGATGACCTCCTCCGGGGTTCCGACCGCATGCACGACACCGGGTCTCGCGAGCATGATGATCCTGTGGGAGTACTTGGCCGCGATGTTGAGGTCGTGGCAGATCATCAGGACGATCAGTCCCTTGCTCTCGGCGATGGCCCTGAGCATCTCGGTGACGTACACCTGGTACTGGACGTCGAGGTTCGCCGTCGGCTCGTCGAGGATGACCACGGGGGTCTCCTGAACCAGTCCCCTGGCGATGGTGACCTTCTGGTGCAGTCCGGCGGAGAGCTCGTTGTACTTCCTGTATGCGAGGTCCTCGATGTGAAGGAGCTTCCTGACCTCCA
>JAKSHU010000172.1 GCA_024399175.1 archaeon | reverse complement strand
TTGTGGCTGTGGCTGATATCTCCGTGCCATCCCGTGATCCTGATCCCGGAGTCCTTCAGGATGGGGTCGATCCTCTCGAACTGGTCGTCGATGAGCGCCTTCAGCGGGCCGATGTACAACGCACCTATTCCCTTCGGAGGGTCGCGGTAAAGCGAGGCTATCACGGGGAACATGGCCGCCTCGGTCTTTCCGCTGGATGTTCCCGCGGAGACGAGGATGTGCTTCTCGTCGCCTACGAAATGCTCGTAGGCCTTCAGCTGGATGCTCCTGAAGGATGTCCATCCGTTGCTGTGGATGTATTCCTGGACGAACCAGGGCAGGTCCACGAACAGGTCGCTCATATGTCGAGGTCCTCGATGATGTCGTCCTCGTCGGGGTTGTGGTCGGCGGTGACGGACCTTCCCTGCACGAGCTGGGAGAACCTGACCTGGGGGTTCTGGTGGAGGGTGTCGAGAAGGCTGATGAGGTCACGGGTGATCTCACGGGGGGTCACGAGTGCCTGGGATATGCTGTTGTTGAGCACTGTCTCCAGATAGGTCTTGAGTTTCGCATCGTCGATCTCGGAGGCGTATCCGTACCTCTGCTCGTGGAGCTCCTTGATGGTCCTGAGGAGGACGAAGATCTCCTCGTTGGAGAGGGGCCTGAGGTTGATGACGGGTCCGAGGTAGTTGTCGTAACCGTTCTCGAAACGCCCGGAGACCAGACGGGATTTGAGGGCCTCGTAGCTGTAGAGTCCCCTGTTCGGGTCCTGGATGAACTCGGGGGTTCCGCACACGTACATCGAGATATGGGAGGATTTGCCCTGCATGATGTCGTTGAAGATCGTAAGCAGGCGTTCGTAGTTGTTGGTACGGGAGATCTTGCTCTGGAGTTTGTAGAGGACGACGGCCTCGTCGAGGAAGACGACCAGTCCCTTGTCGCCGAGGATGCTGAACATCTCCGCCCACAGTTTGACGATCTCGTACCAGTTGGAATCGTCGATGAGGGTGTTGATGCCTACCTCCTTGCGAACGGCGGATTTCAGTTCGTATTCACCCTTGAGCCATCTGGCGGAGGGGGAGTCCTCCGCATCCCTGAGGTAGTCATAGACATAGTCGGAGACGACCTTCAGGAAGTCATGGGAGAACTGCAGGCTGGACATCGAGGACATCTTGGAACGGACTGAACTGCCGATCTTTTCCCTGTCGATGAGGGAACGTTCTACACCGGATTCCTCCGCGATGGACTCCGCCCACTCCTGGAGGATCGGTTCGATGGCGCCGCCCTCGGGTCTTGCCCTGTATGCGGTGTTCTTGATGAGTTCCCTGTAGGTGTTGAGTCCCTCTCCCTTGGATCCCGTCAGCCTGCGGTTGATGGCGAGGTCCGCATCCATGACGACGAATCCTTTGTCCATGGCATAGTTCCTGACCATCTGGGTCATGAAACTCTTACCGTTTCCGAAACGTCCCGAGATGAAACGGAATGCTCCTCCGCCCTCGGATGTGTCCTCGAGGTCGCTGACGAAGGTCTGGGTTTCCTTCTTCCTTCCGACGGCGATGTATTCGAGTCCTCTGCGGGGTACGACACCGGAGGACATGGCGTTCATCAGGGTGTTCAGTGTTCTTTTGGGTATGTTGGCTGCCATCACAATCCTTTCTCCATTTCATCAAGATAATCTTCAACTATGGTTCCGTCTTCGACGACCGTGTCCCCGACGGTGTCCAGTGCCCTGGAGTTAATTCCGTCCTCCATGCGGACCTTTGTCGTTCCGATCTGCTTCAGCAGGGAGGTCGTGTTCCGTCCTTTCATACAGGTCGCAAGGTAGGTTCTTTCATTCTCGCCGAGAGAGGCGAAGAACTCCGACCAGGGGTTAGACTGAGCAGGTGCCGGTTCCTCCTTGATCTGTTCCCCCTCTTCCTCAGGTTCCTCATCGATCCCGTCGACCTTCATGAGCCTGGTGACCTCTTCCAGGTCCGAGACCGCGGTGGAGACAGCCTTTTCGTCGAGCTCCAGCTTTATCTCGGCGGGACGGTCCTGTGTCGCCCACCAGATCATGTATTCCTCGATGAGGATGTTGGCGCAGTTCACGCCGCAGAATGTGAAAGGTGATTTCTTCATCACCGTGTTCTCTTTGTGGGATTTGCACAGTTCGGTTGCGAAGGATACGCTTTTGTCAATGAATCCCAGGAATTTCCTGCTGCCGAGGTAGTTGTTCACCCTAACCGTGGTGCTCTTCGCATTCCTGAGGTATTCGAGGCCGACGTAAATGCTGCGCTTGGCGATGACCTCCTCCACGCCGAGTGCTCCGAGAAGGTCCTTCTTGGAGGATATCTGCCTGAAGATCTGCCTGTATGCCCTTTCGAGGGGTACGAGCGGTATGTCTCCTCCGATGAATCTCACGTTGGAATAACCGGACCTCATCAGGTTCAGGGTCTCCATGTCCAGCGGAACGGTGTTGGTCCTGTTGACGAGGGAATCGATCCATACGTTCACCGTAAGCCTGTCGGTGTAGATCCTGTGGTCGGGAACGGGGAATCCGTTGCAGAGCGCATGGTCGACCAGGGTGGCGCAGATCGAACCGCTGTCTCCGTAGACTTCCCACATTTTTTTGAGTAACGCTGATGCCTC
>JAKSHU010000171.1 GCA_024399175.1 archaeon | reverse complement strand
GAGTACGGAGAGGTCGGAAGGAACGACGTCGACCGTTACATCGCATACGCAAAGAAGGTCGGACTCGGAGGTCTCACCTGGATGAGGTGCGAGAACGGAGTCCTCACCTCCAACATCACCAAGTACTTCACCCCCGAGATCCTCGAGAACATCAAGAACACCTTCGGTGCGGAGGAGGGCGACCTCGTCTTCATCATCGCAGGTCCCTGGAAGGCAACCTACGAGGGTGGAGGATTCCTCAGGAAGAAGATCGCAGAGGACCTCGGACTTGTTCCCAACGACGTCTTCCAGTTCTTCTGGATGGACCAGTGCCCCATGTTCGAGATCGACCCAGTGTCTGGCAAGAGGGATGCGTTCCACCACCCCTTCGTCCTGCCCAAGGGAGACCTTGACGACCCCAACTGCGGAAGCGCATGCTGGGACCTCTGCCTGAATGGAAACGAGCTCGGATCCGGTTCCGAGCGTATCCACACCGCGGAGATGCAGATCGAGGTGTTCCACAAGCTGGGACTCACCGACGAGCAGATCCAGGCCAAGTTCGACTACTTCGTCGAGGCACTCTCCTACGGAGCACCCCCTCACGGAGGAATCGCCATCGGAATCGACAGGCTCTGTGCGATCCTCCTCGGAAAGGACACCATCAGGGAGGTCATCGCGTTCCCCAAGAACAAGAAGGCCGTCTCCCTGCTTGACGGTTCCCCCTCCGTCGTCGATGACGAGAAGCTCACCGAGCTTCAGATCATCTCCCTCGCCGGCGACCTCGGAATCGAGGATGCCGAAGAGTTCAACCCCGACGCGGAGTAAAACAATCCTCCCAGGCACTCCTCGGAGTGTCTGGGTCATACCATCTTCCATTTTTTTCGACCAGCCATCGCTCGCAGGATCGTCTATGAAAACTCGGCGGACTGTGACTGTTCCAGAAGTCTGTAGTGATGATGGGAAAATGAATGTGTGGCCCGGGATTTCTCCCGGGAATGGTTTCAAAGTCTGGATTCGATGAGCCTCTTGGTGGCCTCAACGATTTCAGCAGAGGTGTGCTGTCCACCTGTCTGCTTCATGACGTATCCGATGACCCTGTTGGCCGCCTTGTCAGACTTCCTGTAGTCGTTCACGATGGCGGGGTTCTCGTCGAGATAGTCATTGATGAGCTTGTCGAGTCCCTCGGAGTTCTGTGCGGCCGCGGCAGCATCGACTCCGGTCATGACGCTCTTGATCTGGATTCCGCACTCGGTGTCGGTGATCTCCCCTGCGACGAATTTTCCAATGACTGCGAGGATGTCCTCGGTCTTGGCATCATGTGCGGCGAATGCCTTCCAGTTGGCAGTGACCGGTCCGGGTACCCACTTGATCGCGTTGTCGGTGCCGTACTCCTTGGCAACGGTCTCGAAGAACTGTGCCAGATCGGTGGATGTGGAGACAAGCTGCTTGGCCATCTTCTGGTCGATCTTGTACTGCTCCGCGATCCTTAGGATCATCTTGGCGGGAGCCTCCTTGATGGTGATGGAATCGGCAAGGGCCTTGATGTGGAAGATGCCGAGGTCGGGTTCGTCGATGTAACCATAGTCTGCCTCGAACTCCTTCTTCCTTGCTCCATAGGTGATTCCTCTGGACTCACCGAAGCTCATGGTGGCGCGTTCGATCTGTCCGCCGGCCTTGAGGACCTTGATCTGTCTGACCATCTCGTAAGTGAGTGCGGTCTCGACGTTCTTGAGTCCGGTGACGTTCTTGATCTCGCACCTCTCCTTTCCGACGGAGATGTTGCAGTCACACCTGATGCTCCTCTCCCCGTTCTCCAGGTCGAGGGTGTGCTTGATGTCCTGGATCAGCTGTCCCAGGAACTCCCTCGCCTCCGCAGGGGTCGCGAGGTCGGGCTCGGTGACGATCTCCGCGAGGGGGATTCCGGACCTGTTGTAGTCGACCAGCGCGTGCATGTCGGAGGTCCTCTTGGTCTTTCCGGGGTCCTCTTCGAGGTGGATCCTGGTGATCCTGATGGGCTTCTTTCCGTTGAGGTAGACCACTCCTCCGACTCCGATGGGGTGGTCGTACTGGGTGATCTGGACGCTCTTGCACATGTCGGGGTAGAAGTAGGTCTTCCTGGAGAACCAGGTCTCGTCCGCGATGGTGCATCCGAGCATCTTGGCGAGCTTGATTCCGCACACGAGGACCTCCTTGTTGAGGACGGGCCTCGATCCCGGCATTCCGAGGCAGGTGGGGCACACGTGGGTGTTGGGTGCGGGAGCATCGGTGGTCGGGCAGGAGCAGAACATCTTCGACTTGGTCGGGAGCTGCACGTGGATCTCTAGTCCGATCTTCACAGGCTCACCTCCGCTTTCCTGACCTCGAACTGCTTGTCCCATTCCTCCGCCATGGTGAGGAGCTGGTCCTCGTTCCAGTGGTCCGTGACGAACTGCATTCCGATGGGCATTCCGTCGGCGTTGTATCCGCAGGGGCAGTTGAGATGGGGGGTTCCTGCGAGGTTCGCGGGAACGGTGAGGAAGTCCGCCTTGTATGACTCGACGGGGGTCATCTTGGAGATGTCGTCGAACCTGGGTGCGACGAAGGGCATCGTGGGGGTGAGGACCGCGTCGTGGGTCTGGAACATCTTCTTGTATGCGTCGATGACGACCATCCTGACCTGCAGGGCCTTGGCGTAGTACCTGTCCCTGAATCC
>JAKSHU010000170.1 GCA_024399175.1 archaeon | reverse complement strand
TGCCTTGCCTGTTCGGGACTTTCACCCTATAGACCAATCTCATGCTGGGCGCACGGGAGCGTCGGCCCCCGCCGGTGGCATCACTCCCACTCGGTGACACCCTCGCTGTCCGAGAGCGCGCTCCTGTGGAACACGGGTGTCCCGACACCCTCGGAGATCTGCCTGTCGTAGTCCCTCTGGGCCTCCTCGGCGATCCTCCTCAGCCTGACCAGCAGGATGATGTTGACGATACCGGTGACAGCCATCAGGAAGTCAAGGATCTCGAACATCTCCTCGGTTCCCATCATGCAGGCGCAGAACACCATCACGATCAGGAAGATCCTGAGTCCCCAGATGGTCAGCCTGTGGTCCTTGATGAACCTGACGTTGGTCTCGCTGGTGAGGTAGTCGGAGACCAGGCAGGTGAAGGCGAACATGAAGATGAACACCGCGATGAGGGGCCTGGCGATGTCGCCGACAGCACTGGCGGTGACACCCTGGATGAGTCCCACTCCGTCAAGACCCAGCGCGTGGATCGACTCGTAGGGTCCGAAGGTCAGGATGACCAGGGCGGACATAGTGCAGATGAGGAAGGTGTCCACCAGGACGCCGAAGGACTGGATGTATCCCTGCTTGACGGGGTGCTCCACATCGGCCACGGCGGACACGCTGGTGACGGTACCGATACCGGCCTCGTTGGAGAAGACTCCCCTCTTGAGACCCCAGATGATGGCGGTTCCGATTCCTCCACCGATCATGGCGGGGACATCGAAGGCATCCCTGAAGATCATCAGGAAGGCGTTGGGGACGTTGCCGATGTTGATGAGGATGACGATCACGGCGAAGATGATCCACGCGAAGGCCATCGGGGGGACGACCTTGGCGGACACCTTGGCGACACGGAGGGCACCACCGAGGGCGATGGGCGCGAACATCAGGGTGATGATGACCGCGAACGCCAGCCTGTTGTGCTCGAACTCGAAGGCTCCGCAGAGGGCGTCGGCCGCGTTGCAGCACTCGATTCCCGCGAATCCCACGGCGAACATCAGGAAGATGATGAAGGCCACGACGATTCCGACCTTCCTGCTTCCGAATCCCTTGGAGGCGTAGTAGGCAGGACCTCCGTAGCACTCGCCGTCGGACTTCCTCTCCTTGTAGATCTGGGCGATGGTGGTCTCCACGAAGCTGCTCGCGGCGCCGATGACGGCGAAGACCCACATCCAGAAGATGGCACCGGGACCTCCGGCCATGATGGCCGTGGCGGTTCCGGCTATGTTGCCCACACCTATGCGGGCGCCCATGCTGATGCAGAATGCCTCGAACGAGGTGATCTTCCCCTCGGGGGCCCTCTCCTTGACATCACCCAGCGCGAGGTTGATCGCGTGCTTCAGGTGGGTTATCTGTATTCCCTTGTAGCGTATGGTGGCGTAGACCCCGAACACGCCGATGAAGACGAGCGCGATCTGCCACAGGTAGTCGTCGACGGTCATTACTGCGTCGAAGAATGATTCGTAAAGTCCCAATGGATCACCGTTTAACGGGGGTGGATGGTTCCGCTCGTATATAATCTAGTTAACAGTCGATTGCCAGGAGATGTTCCAGACTGCTGGAGATCACCTGATCCCGCTCACCTATGGCGCGGGGAATGATACCATCCCTCGGGCGTCGAGTCCGTCACGGCCCCGATGTCGAGACAGGTCACACCGAGGACGTCCCGGGAGATGCGCCCGACAAGCTCCTCGTCAGAGAGTTCGATGATGCCGGCGCTGAACCCCGACTCGTCCCAACATCCCCGAGGACGCAGCTCGGCGGGATCCAGATAGGCACCAGAGAACATTATGAGGTGGAATCCTCCTCCGCCCTCGTCATCGGACGCGTAGTAGTATCCGTTCACGTGGACGAGCGTCCTCCCCCCGCGTCTCTCGACGTGATAGAACTCCCCGTCGAGGTACCTGAGACACTCGGCCATCGACAGGCGACTTACCCTGCTGGAACATGTGGACATCCCATCACCCTCGGAAGTCGAGGAGTGACTTCTGCACCCTTCTCCCGATGTCGTCGGGAAGCTCCATCCACACACCGTCGTCGTGGAAGCCCGAGACGTCCACGGGTCTCGCCTTCTCCACCTTCCGCAGGCACAGCTCGTAGTAGGGACGGTGCTGGGCCCACAGGTCGCCGGTCATCCTGTCGTTACCCCGCTGCTCCAGATAGTCGCGGTAGGTGACCTCCCTGACGGTGTGGAGCTCCGCGAATCCCAATATGGTCTTGGACCCGCGGTCGACCAGGGCGATCCTTCCCCGCTTTGCTGTGCGGAACTGCCTGCGGTCGCCTGTGGCGATGCCGGCGAGGATGAGTCTGAGATGTCCCGGTTCGACGAGGAGTCCGTGCATGGGGGGGAAGTCGGCAGAGGAGGTTATAAGGTTCACGGAGGGGTCACTGAAAGTGAGAATGGATATACTTGGACTCTTCGAATCACTGAGTGTAGGAACCAAAAAAGTGGAACTTTCCAAGCACTCAGATGGGGGCCCCGCACGAGGTGGACTACTCGAACGTCACGTGCTCCCCGCCCCGTCCGATCTCCCTTTCAATGGTCGGGTATACCCACCATGTCACAACAGTTGGTGAGGCATCAACAGGTTGGTCAAACATAGCTTGTTTCTTTATAATATGATACACGCAATAATTTGCATATGTCAATTATCTCCTTTAATTGTGAGTTCAGAGTAATAGCAAAACTTTGAACAGATGTGTTGGACATGGGGTG
>JAKSHU010000017.1 GCA_024399175.1 archaeon | reverse complement strand
CCTGGCGGACATGGGCATCATCGAGCGCAGCGTGCCACCCACCGAATCGAATCCCGAGCGCAGCAGAAAGGGAGTGTACGGGTTCGCAGACCATTTCATCGGATTCTGGTTCAAGTTCATCTATCCCTTCAGGGCCGAGATCGAATCCGGACATGCGGAGAAGGTCATGCGCAATCTCGATGCCCACTATGTCGACGGATACCTGGCCTTCGTCTTCGAGAAGGTCTGCAGACAGATCACCTGGGACCTGAGGGACAGAATAGGATTCGGATTCACCAGGGTAGGTTCCATCACAGGTGCGGAGGAGTTCGATGTCGTTGCCGTCGATCCGGAGGGCAGGAAGGCGTTCGTGGCGGAATGCAAATACCATGGAAGACCCGTGACGGCAGGAGTTCTGGACAGACTGAAGGAGAAATGCTCCCGCTGCAGGGAGCTCGAGGGCTACACGGTGACGTACGGGTTGTTCTCCGTTTCGGGTTTCGACGAGAACCTGTACGCAAAGGCGAAAGAGACAGGGGACCTGCTGATAGATCTGCAAGCAATGGACCACTGCTGACAGGGGACCTACGTCCTGCTCTGCCACTCCTAAATTGATGCCCCGGAGCTAACAATCTGGTGGTTTGCCCAACATTCGGGGATCCGTTCAGGTGTCAGCCTGTTGGGAGAACCTGTCCGGATGTGACGAACCTGCCTCTCCTGATCCGCCTGCTCTCTGAAACCTATCCATGATGGCCCATATCGGGACCTATCCGCCCTGGTCCACAGGGATCTCGTAGGTTACCCCATCTCTGTGAATCTTGACAATTCCAGTCCTGTTCCTTCATGAAAAAATGTCTTCCCAATGCTGGAAAAGACTGCGATATGATCTGTATTAATAAGAAGTTCCAGCATACAAAAAAGAGGTGGAATATCGGACCTAGATCACCGGAGGGATTCGATCAATTCGACCAGTTCGTCGTAGAACTCCTCTTCACCGTTGATGGCTGCGCCGTTGAACCAATATCTGTAATGTCCGCGATCGGTATCGAGGATGACCTTTATTTCGCAATCGGTATCAGCATATCTCCACCTTGGTTCCTGTTCCCACTCGAAAACCCTGTGAGTCCTGATGATCTTCAGGAACCTGTCCATTACTTCCGGGGCTGGATTCAGTACGTAGCTGTACTCATCGCAATCACCCCTGATGTAATGGTACCTAGTGACGGAGATCATGTTCTCGGGCACGTCGATGATGGTCATTAGGCCATCGCATGTGGCACTCAGTTCGTATTCGAATCTCCTGAGTCCCGATAAATCATCCCCGTCCCACGGGGGCCTGGTAAGTTTGAAGTTCAGATCATCAAGGTCGAGGTTGCCGTCCTGGAGATCCTGACTGATTTCGAGGACCATATTGCAGTACTCGTCGGTCCCCTCATAGAGGAACGAGTCAGCAAGGATGCCTTCGCGAAGCTGGGGGAGGGTTTTCTCCTTCAAGGGTATGCGAATACCGATCCATTCCGCAGCCTTGCGGATCATATCGACCTGTTCGATGGTCAGCTGTTTCTTCACGTCACTCCATAGGGTTGCGTGTATATCGGAGCTATGTTGTTATACTGGGTTTCAAGGTTGTGAGTTCAAAGTTTTGACATTATTTTGAACTCACAAGGATCATCGGACATGATGACCCGTACCGATGCGGAAACACATACTGACACAACTCGGGATGATGGGGGAATTTTTGACATACATGCATTTTTGGTTCTAGAAAGTGCCGATTCATATGCATTTTTCATTTGAGATTATGCCGATTCATATGCATTTTTAGATTTTGATTGTCCCGATTCATATGCATTTTTTGAAGAGTTTTATATAGTAATATATAAGTGAACAATTGTGCGCCGCAAAGTCACAGAAGTCTTCGAGAGATGGATGAGGAAAACCTCCAAGAAATGCCTCCTTGTGAAGGGATGCAGACAGGTCGGAAAGACCTATTCGATACTGGAGTTCGCTGAGAGAAACTACCAGACGGTCATATACCTCAATTTCGAGAAGAATCCCCGTGACAAGGAGATCTTCGAAGGAGATCTTGATGTAGGGACCATTATGGAAAGGATTGCGCTGAGGACAGGGAAATCGATCACCCCGGAGGGAACCATACTGATCCTAGATGAGATCGGATACTGTGCGGAGGCATACTCCTCGTTGAAATGGTTCACACAGGACGGGAGGTATGACGTCATCGCCTCGGGATCCCTCCTGGGCATACTGCTCAACAAGAAGGATGATGCCCTCTCCCCCATGGGTTTCGTGGAGGTTTGCGAGATGCATCCGATGGATTTCGAGGAGTTCCTCTGGAGCATGGGCGTGTCCCAGAGGCACATAGACCATGTCCGCGATGCCATCGAGCGCGAGACACCCATCGATAGGTTCGTCCTGAACTCGTTCAACGACCTCTTCCGCAGACATCTTATCGTGGGAGGAATGCCTGAAGCGGTGAATGAGTACTCGAGAACGAAGGATTACCCGAAGACCAGGAAGATCCTCGAGGACATCATGTCCCAGCTGAAGGACGATGTGGCGAAATACTCATCCAAGCCGAACAGGATCAAGATCCTCCAATGCCTGGAATCCATCCCCTCGCAGCTGGCAAAGGAGAATGACATCTTCCAGTACGGCGATGTGGAGAAGGCGAACGCGAGCAGCCGGAAGTTCGGGTCCGCCCTGGGATGGCTGGAGAACGCGGGTGTCGCCCATCGCTCGAAGAACCTCCTGGAACCCAGGGTGCCTCTCAGCGTGAATGAACGCGAGGACTCCTTCAAGATGTTCATGTGCGACACGGGACTGCTGATGACGATGATGGACTATGGTGACGCATACACGCTGTACAGCAGGGACCCGTTCTGCAACAACGGTGCCGTGATGGAGTGTGCCATCGCCATCGCACTGGTGGCAAACGGTCAGACACTGAGGTTCTTCAGGAACAGGGACAGTACGATGGAACTTGACTTCGTGCTTCCGGACACGGAGCACATCGTCGGGATCGAGGTGAAATCAGGCAGAAAAAAGAGATCGAGCTCCCTCTTGAAGATGCAGAGAACCTACGGCAATTCAAGGGGCGTCAAACTGGCGGACGGCAACATATCAGTCGATGAGAACGGCACGCTGCACCTGCCTCTCTTCGCATGCTGTTTCATGAAGGAACCAAGGCCCGAGATCCCTGCTCCGGACTACCTGGACTCACTCTCCGACAACAGTTGACAGGAATTTTCTGGAACATCAGAGCGATATGTGCCGGGCCACACTCCGAAGAACGTCGATGCGTGAAGATGGGCTCGGGACATCCGATGACTCCCTGCAGAACAGGACGATTCCTCCAAGATGTACACATCCTGTCTGGCATCGACTTATATATTCTTTAGAGGGATAACGTTCCAGTATATGGAAAAACTACTTTCCGCGGGCCGGCGATGCCGTCCCAACCCACCATCCGGAGCCAGGGAAATGGAGACTATCCTCAGCAGATTTCTGAAGAACACCGAGAAGGTTCCAGACACCATAGCCATATGGGCCGATGACCTCTCGTTCACATTCCGCGAACTGAACGACCACGCCCGCCGCGTCGCCCGCACCCTGCAGGAGGACGGGGTCGGAGCCGGGGACGTCGTGACCATCGAGCTCCCCCGCAGCAGGGAGTATCTGGGGACGATCATGGGCGTCTGGATGCTCGGAGCGGTCTACGTACCCTCCGACGACTCCTATCCGCAGGAGAGGAAGGACTACATCGCCCGTGACAGCGGCGCCAGGGTCCGCGTGGATCCCGACTACCTGAGGAAGGTCGGAGCAGATAGGATCGACACCGTCCACACGGACTTCAGACCCGAGGACATCGCCTTCATCACCTACACCTCCGGATCCACCGGAAGACCTAAGGGTGTGGTGATCTCCCATCTCGCGGCATCGGATGCAGTGGACAGGACCATCATCGCGGCGGACCTCCTCGACACCGACACCTTCGCATCGCCTGCCGCGTTCACCTTCATCGCGGGAATGATCCCGATGCTCGCAACCGTCAGCAGGGGTGTGTCCCTGTTCGTGGTGCCCAACGAGGCACGTGTGAACCTGGTAAGACTGGCGGACTTCACCTGCGAACACCGGATCACCCACACATTCATGGCCCCCGCCATGGTGCCCTACTTCAAGCAGAAGGAGAGGACACTGAGGAAGGTCTTCGTCGGAGGGGAACGGGCGAGCAACGTCTTCTCGGACGAGTTCGAGATCATCAACAACTACGGTTCCACCGAGTCCTGCGCGCTGGTCACCACCTTCCGCATCGACAGGCCCTATCCGTCCACCCCACTCGGAACCCCCGTGGGAAACGTCAACGTCTACCTTCTCGACGAGAACGGCAAGGAGGCCGAGGAGGGCGAGATATGCTTCACCGGAAACCTGGCAACGGGATACCGCAACCTCCCCGAGGCGACCGCGAGGACGTTCGTTCCCAACCCGTTCGCGGACAGGGACGGATTCGGGACGATGGTGCGCACCGGAGACATCGGAAGACGTCTTCCCGACGGGAACCTGGTGTTCCTCGAGCGCAGGGACTGGATGGTCAACATCAACGGACAGCGTGTGGAGCCCGCGGAGATCGCATCGGCCCTCACCGAGATGCCCCAGGTCGTGCAGGCCTTCGTGAAGGACTTCGAGGGCTCGGACGGCCAGACCTTCCTCTGCGGATACTACCGGCTCGTCGCACCGGTGTCGGAGGAGGTCATCAGGCAGCATCTCGAGTCCAGACTGCCCCGCTACATGATTCCTGCGTACCTGATGCGCATGGAGGCGATGCCCCTGAACTCCAGCGGAAAGATCGACCGCTCCCAGCTTCCCAACCCCCGCGACAAGAAAGAAGCAAAGTCCGCAGGAGCGGAGATGGACCATCCCGAGAACAGGATCGTCAAGGGGATCAGGGAGGAACTCGAGTCCGCCTCCGGAAGAGGGGACTACGGATACGACGAGGACCTGATGAGGTGCGGCGTGTCGTCCCTGGCGGCAATCAGGTTCTCCTCGGGGATCATGGACCGCTTCGGGGTCAGCCTGGAGGTCACGGACATGCTGTCGGGATGCTCCATCAGGTCCATCGAGGCCCGCATCATCGACTCCATGATGGAACGCCTGGAGGATCCGCACGCCTCCGAAGGACAGGTGATGAAGGAGAAGAACCCCCTGACGAAGTCCCAGCTCGGAGTGTTCGGTGAATGCTACTCCAGTCCCGACTCCGTCACTTACAACATCCCGTTCGCCGCCGACTTCCCCAAGAAGGAGGGAGTGGACAGGGATGCCGTCGTCCGCGCGATAGAATCCGTTGTGGACGCCCACTTCACGCTCAAGTCCACCGTCGCACCTGACGAGGAGGGTGTCCCCTCGATGTTCCCCCATCCGGACGCCCCCGTGAGGATCGAGGTCCTGTCCGGTGATGAAGGGGAATACGATTCCTGCAGGAGGGACTTCGTCAGACCGTTCGACCTATCCGAGTCGCTGTATCACATCACCGTCTTCGAGACGGAGAGGGCCGTCCGCTGCCTCTTCGACTTCCACCACATCATGTTCGACGGATCGTCTGCCATCCTGTTCAGGCAGGACTTAAAAGACGCCGTGGAGGGCAGGAGACCGGAGGCCGAGCGTTACTCGATGTACGACGTGGCCGAGAAGGAGTCCGCCCTTGCCGGCACGGAGGAGTACGAGAGCGCCGGAGGATACTTCGCAGAGCTACTGTCCGGCACCGAGGGCGCCACCCTCCCGCCGAGGGACGTCGTCGGTGACGAGGAGAGCAAGGGCGAGATCCGCCTCGCATGCGACAGGCTCGACAGGGCTTCCGTCGAGAGGTTCGTGAAGTCCCAGGGTGTCTCCGAGGATGCATTCTTCCAGGCCGTGATGGGATTCACGCTCTGCCGTTTCACCTACTCCGAGGAGTCCTGCTTCACCACAGTCCACAGCGGAAGGAACGAGGGAAGGACCAACCACCTCGTGGGAATGCTGGTGAAGACCCTGCCCGTGGTCTGCAGGCCCGACCCCGCCGGATCCCCCAGGGACCTGGTGAGGGAAATCTCGTCACAGTTCATCGAGTCGCGCAGGAACGACATCTACCCATTCACTGAGATCGCCACCAGGCTCGGCGTCTCCACCGACGTGATGTTCGTCTACCAGGCAATATTCGACAAGTCCCTGGTGGAGGATGCCCTGGAGATCGGCGACATCAAGAACCGCTTCTCGGTGCAGGTCATGCCCTCCTGCGACGGCTACGAGATGGACATCACCTACGACGCGTCGATGTACTCCGAGGAGTTCATCAGGTCGTTCGGAAACTCGTACGCACTGGCTGCCCGCGGATTCCTAGGAAGGGGCGCACTCAGGGACATCTCCCTGTTGGACGAGAGGGCCGAGACCGTCCTCGACGCGTTCAACAGGACGGAGAAGGACTACGACAGATCGCAGACCCCCGTGGACCTCCTCAGGACATGTGCCAGGGAGGATCCCGAGCACGAGGCGGTGGTCCACAACGACAGGAGACTGAAGTACAGGGAACTCGACGAGGTCACCGACAGATTGGCCTGCCTCATCGCACAGAAGGGCATCGGACGCGACAGCTTCGTGGCGGTCATGACCGGTCGCAACGTCAACGGGTTCATCGCACCTTGGGGTGTCGCCAAGGCGGGAGCGGGATACCAGCCGCTCGACCCGTCGTATCCAGTCGACCGTCTGGAGTTCATGCTGCAGGACAGCTCCGCCAGAATGCTCATCCTCGACCGCGACATCCCCGAGAGGATTGAGGGACTGAAAGAGATCGTGGAGGGATTCAGAGGAACGGTGCTCTACACCGACGAGATCCCCTCGCTCCCGGCGGGAACACCTCCCGCGGGTCCCTCTCCCAGGGATGCGGCGGTCATCCTCTACACCTCCGGAACCACCGGCAAGCCCAAGGGATGCGTGATCGAGCACGCACAGGCCACCGCATTCCTCCAGACCTTCAGGGAGCGCGTGCAGCTCGGACCCGATGCACGCTTCGGACAGTACGCGAGCTTCGGATTCGATGCGGGATTCACCGAGATCTTCCTGCCGATAGCATGCGGATCGACAGTCCACATCCTCGACGACTCGATACGTTCCGATGTCAAGGCGATGGAGCGGTACTTCAACGACAACGCCCTCACCGCGGGATTCATGACCACGCAGGTCGGAAGGCTGTTCATCGAGACCGCGAAGGTCCCCTCGCTCCGTGCGTTCCTCGTCGGAGGGGAGAAGCTGGTCCCCGTCACCCCCTCGGGAGACGTGGAGTTCTACGACGCCTACGGTCCTTCCGAGACCCTCGCTTTCGTCGCCTCCCACAGAGTGGTTGACGACAGGCCCATGCAGCCCGTCGGCCGCCCCAACCACAACACGAGACTCTACATCGTGGACAGGGACCTCAACAGGCTCCCCGTCGGAGCCGTCGGAGAGCTCTGCATCGCGGGACTGCAGGTGTCGAGAGGATATCTCAACCGTCCCGAGAAGAACGAGGAGTGCTTCGTGACCAACCCGTTCACGAAGGATGCCGACTACCAGAGGATGTACCGCACCGGCGACGTGGCGAGGATCCTGCCCGACGGCAGCCTCGGCATCGTCGGCCGCAGCGACGGGCAGGTGAAGATCAGGGGATTCAGGATCGAGCTGGGAGAGATCGAGAAGGTCATCCGCGAGTTCCCCGGCATAAGGGATGCCACCGTGCAGGCCTTCGACGCCGCCGGCGGAGGAAAGTTCGTCGCGGCGTACGTCGTGTCCGACTCCCCCGTGGACATCCAGGCCCTGAACGGATTCATCCTGCAGACCAAGCCCCCGTACATGGTCCCCGCCGTCACCCTGCAGATCGACTCCATCCCGCTGACCGTCAACAGCAAGGTCGACAAGAGGAGGCTGCCCGCACCGGTGATGGATGTGGGAGAGGTGCTGAAACCTGCGACGGAGCTGCAGGAGCGCATCCACGCGGTCGTCGCGAAAGTGATCGGAACATCCGACTTCGGAACCGACACTGACCTGTTCAGCGCGGGACTCACCTCCATCGGAAGCATCCGCCTCAACGTCCTGATGTCCGACGAGTTCGGAATCCCCTTCCAGACGAGGGACATCAGGGATAACCCCACCGTGCTGAGGCTCGAGGAGTTCATCGGCAGGTCCGCCCCCGCCAGGACCTATGCGGTGCAGGACGACTACCCGCTGACGAAGACCCAGGAGGGAATCTACATCGAGTGCCTGTCCCGTCCGGGAAGCACAGCCTACAACATCCCCCTCCTGATCTCCATCGACCCCTCGCTCGACAGGGACAGGCTCAAGGAGTCCATCGTGAAGGCCGTTGACGCCCATCCGTTCATGATGACCTCCCTCTTCCAGAACGACTCGGGAGAGGCACGTTTCAGACACACCGATCCTGGAATGTTCACCGTGTCGGACATCGAGGAGATCGAGTGCGAGAGGTTCGAGGACATCAAGGGAGACCTGCTGAAGCCCTTCGACCTGTTCGGTCCCCGTCTGATGAGGGTCAAGCTCATACACGCAGAGAGGGAGTATCTCCTGGTGGAGATGCACCACATCATCAGCGACGGAACCTCGGTGCAGATCTTCGTGGACACCGTCTCCCGCATCTACAACGGGGAGGAGGTCACCCCCGAGAAGTTCAGTGGATTCGAGGCCTCGCTCAGGGAGCAGGAGGACAGGTCCGGAGACAGCCTGAAGGCCTCCCGCGAGTACTACGAGAACCTCCTCTCCGGAAGCGACAGGGACTTCCTCCCCAAGGGGGACGTCTACCATCCCGATCCCGCGGCCCCCAACTCCCTCGACATCGAGGGTGCGAAGGGACTGGCCGGCAGGGCCTCCGCGTTCTGCGAGGACAACAGGGTCAGCATGAACGGCCTGATGTGCGCGGCGTTCGGATACGTCCTCTCGGGATACAACGGAAGCGACCACTCGGTCTTCACCACCGTCTACAACGGAAGGAACGACTCCAGCACCGCCTACTCCGTCTCGATGTTCGTCAAGACCCTGCCCGTGGTGTGCACCATCGGCGACAGGACCCGCAGCCCCGCCACCCTGACGGGGGAGATCAGCAGGCAGCTGGTCGACAGCATGTCCAACGACCTGTACTCGTTCTCGGAGATCAGCCGCGACCTCGACGTCAAGGCGGACGTGCTGTTCGTCTACCAGGGCGACGAGTTCATCTTCGACTCCTTCTGCGGAAGGCCCGCCGAGATGGTGGAGATCAGCCTCTCGGACGAGAAGGAGCCCATCCTCTTCCAGGTCCTCAAGATCGGTGACACCTTCAGGTATCTCGTGGAGTACGACTCCGCAAGGTTCACCTCGGAGTTCATCGGATATCTTACCAGGTCCTTCGACAACGCCGTCTCCGAGTTCATCACCCGCGGCACGCTCGATGACATCGACCTGACCGACGACACCACCCTGGAACTTGTGAGAAGGGTCAACTCCACCGACGTCCCGTTCGACAGGACCCGCACCGTCGTGGACGACTTCGTGGACAACGCGCGCAGGGACCCCGACCACGTCGCGGTGGTCTGTTCGGACGAAAGCATCACCTACGGCGAGCTCGATAGGATCTCCGACCACATCGCGGGATACATCCGCGACAGGGGAATCGGAACCGACCAGTTCGTCGGAGTCCTAGTGCCCCGCTGCATCTCGATGGTCACCTGTGCCGAGGGAGTCCTGAAGTCCGGGGCCGCCTACCAGCCCCTGGACCCCACCTACCCCGAGGAGCGCCTGCAGTTCATGCTGGAGGACTCCCGCGTGAGGCTGCTCATCGCGGACCGCTCGCTTCTGGACAAGGTGCCCAGATTCAATGGAGACATCCTGTGTCTCGACGAGATCCCTTCGCTGTGCGAGGGTGAGCGTCCCGACCTGTCCGGATGCAGACCCTCACAGAAGGATGCGATGATCATTCTGTACACCTCGGGAACCACCGGAACCCCCAAGGGATGCGTGCTGGAACATGGAAACCTGATGAGCTATCTCAACTGGATGAGGCCCGAGGTCGGACTCGGACCCGACTCGGTCTACGCATCGTACGCAAGCTACGGATTCGACGCCTGCATGATGGACATCCACGCCTCGATGACCTCCGGAGCGGAGATGCACATCATCCCCGAGGAGATGAGGAAGGACCTGGCGGACATCGACAGGTACTTCGACGTGCACAGGGTGACGCATGGATTCATGACCACGCAGATGGGAAGGATGTTCATGGAGAACACGAGGACCCGTTCGCTGAAGGCGTTCATGGCGGGAGGAGAGGCGCTCGTCCCCCTGACGCCTCCGTCGTGGGTGGACTTCTACAACATCTACGGTCCCACGGAGTGCACCGTGAACGTGACCACGTTCATCGTGAGGGACGATAGCCCCCTGCTCCCCATCGGAAGACCCAACTCCAATGTCAGACTGTATGTCCTCGACAGACAGGACAGAATCGTCCCCGCCGGCCACTGCGGAGAGCTCTGCATCAGCGGTCCGCAGGTGTTCAGGGAGTACCTCAACAACCCAGAGAAGACCGCGATGACCGTGGTCAGGAACCCCTACGGGGACTGCCCCGAGCACTCCCGCCTGTACAGGACGGGGGACGTGGTGCGTCTGCTCCCCGACGGAAACATCGACTACATCGGAAGACGCGACGGAATGGTCAAGGTCCGCGGATTCAGGATCGAGCTCGGAGAGGTGGAGAAGGCCATACGCGACCATCCCGCCGTCACCAACGCCACCGTCACCGCCGTGGACAACCCCGCGGGAGGAAAGTCCCTGGTGGCCTACTTCGTCACCGACAAGGGAGTCACCGTTCAGGAGCTCAAGGACTTCATCAGGCAGACCAAGCCCCCGTACATGGTGCCCTCCCACTTCATCCGCATGGACAGCATCCCCGTGAACGTCAACGGAAAGGTAGACAGGAGGAGGCTGCCCGCCCCCAGCATGGATGCCGACAGGAAGGGCAGGGAACCCTCCGGCGAGATCGAGACCAGACTGTGCCAGATATTCGGAACAGTGCTCGGCGCGGACAAGGTCTACGCGGACGACGACTTCTTCGAGATCGGTGGAACATCCATATCCGCGTCCAAGCTGGTCATGAACTGCATGAACGCGGGATTCCCCCTGGTGTTCAAGAACGTCTTCGACAACCCCACGCCCGAGGCGCTCGCGAGATTCATCGTCTCGCAAAAGGATGTCAAGGTCGAGGAGGAGCACAGGGAGCAGTGCGACACCGGTCCCCTCGCCCACAACGTGGTGCAGGAGCTGGGAGACATGTCCACCGCACCCCTCGGAAGGGTACTCCTGACCGGTGCCACCGGATTCCTGGGCTCGCACGTGCTGCACGAGCTCCTCGACAAGGGTGTCGAGCACGTGATCTGCCTCGTGAGGAGCGGAAAGGGACAGGATTCCGAGCAGAGGATCCGCACCGTCTTCAACTACTACTTCGGAGGCCTCATCGACGAGGAGGTCCTGGGAAGGATCACCGCCGTGGACAGCGACATCACCGATCCACAGCTCGAGTCACGTCTCGAGGGACTGGAGTTCGACACCGTGATCAACTGCGCCGCGGTCGTCAAGCACTTCGCCGCCGACGACTCCATCGAGAGGGTCAACGTCGGAGGAGTCAAGAACCTCATCTCCGTCGCGATGAAGAGGGGATGCAGGCTCGTGCAGATCTCCACAGAGAGCGTGGCGGGAGAGTCCGTCAACGGACACATCCCGGAGACCATGGTGCTCAGGGAGGACATGCTCGACTTCGGCCAGAACATCGACAACAAGTACGTCAACTCCAAGTTCAAAGCAGAGGCGGAGATCATCAAGGCGATGTCCGAGGGACTCAGGGCCAAGATCATCCGTGTCGGAAACCTCATGAGCCGTGACAGCGACGGAGAGTTCCAGATCAACTCCGCGACCAACGCGTTCATGAACCAGATCAAGGCCTACACCAAGATCGGATGCATCTCCGTTACCGACCTCGACTCCCCCGTGGAGTTCTCCCCCATCGACAAGGTGGCGGAGGCCGTGGTCCTCCTCGCGGGAACCCCCGACAAGTTCACGGTGTTCCACCTCGACAACAGCCACAAGGTCCACATGGCCAACGTCATCAAGGTCCTGTCCGACAACAACCTGGGTGTCAGTATCGTCCCGCCCGAGGAGTTCAGGCAGAGGTTCATGGAGATCCTGGCGGACGACACCAGGAACCAGTACGTGGCCGGACTGATATCCTACATGGGCAACGCGGGAGAGAGCCGCAGGTTCATCCGCACGGACAACACCTTCACGGTCAAGGCCCTCTACATGCTCGGATTCTCCTGGCCCATCATCAGCGAGCAGTACATCGACAAGGCGATAAGATCGTTGAAGGCACTGAGGTTCTTCAGATGATGTCGAGGGGGAACGCGGACCAGGATCCCGTCTTCAGGGAGTCGATGAGGGAGAACGAGGTCCGTTCGGACGCGGCCCTGGCGAGGGTCACGCTCGTTCTCACCCTCTTCGAGATCGCCTGGATCTGGTTCCTCAGCAAGGAGGACATCGCGGGCTTCAATCCAGACTACCCCATGCTCGCCGCAGGCATCCTACTGAACCTGGTCATCGTCATCCTGCATCCGCTGATGAAGGGTCGCGGAATCCGCGGTTACAGATATCCTGCGATAGCATTGTCGATGGTGCAGGCCTTCATCGTGGGTGCATACCTGTCGTACAACATGATCCCCATCGCGGCGCTGCCGACGCTGATGGCCACCCTCTACAACGACCGCCGCCTGATCGCCCTCACAGCACCCGTCGGGATCGTCGTGATGCTCGCTGCACTGTGGACCTACAACTCCCACTCGAGTCTCATCATAGGTGTCTGGTGGGGGATGACCAAGTGGGACATCATGGTCATCCTGTTGAAGAGGTTCTTCTCATACCAGGTGGCGGTCTACGCGTTCATCATCATCGTGGCGGTGTACGCCACGCAGAAGGGACTGGGTGACATCAGGGACTCGGTGGAGCTGAAGACCAGGTCCGCGATGGTGGACAGGGAGCTGGAACTTGCATCCTCGATCCAGGCGGGAATGCTTCCCTCGGAACTCCCCCGCATTCCCGAGGTGGGCATCGCCGCGGACATGAAACCCGCCAGGGAGGTCGGCGGCGACTTCTACGACTGCTTCACCAGGGAGGACGGCAGGATCGTCGTGGTGATGGCGGATGTCTCGGGCAAGGGAGTGCCCGCGGCCCTGTTCATGATGGCCTCCGCCTCCGTGCTGCACTCGCTGCTGGATTCGGGAGACTCCCTGGAGGACGCGGTCGCCAAGGCGAACAATGACGTGTTCAGGAGCAACCGGATGAAGTACTTCGTCACCCTCTGGGCGGGGATCATCGACCCGGAGGAGGGTTCGCTGGAGTACGTCAACGCGGGACACAACCCCCCGTTCATCGTCTCCGGAGGCAGTGCATACAGACTCGCACAGAAACCCGACTTCATCTTCGGAAGGAGAAGGGACATCGCCTACCACCGCCATCGCACCATGCTGGGACAGGGAGACAGGCTGTTCCTATACACCGACGGGGTCACCGAGGCACGCTCGTCCGACGGAGGATTCTTCGGAGAGGATAGGCTGGTCGGCGTGCTCGAGAGGACCGCGGGCGAGACTCCGGACAGAGTGCTCTCGGAGATTCACGGGGCCCTGGAGAGATTCTCCGAGGGAACAGACCAGAGCGACGACATCACGATGATGGCCGTGGACTTCCTCGGCGATGGAAAGAGGACCCTCCGCGTCCCCGCCGACAGGAACGGATACGCGGACCTGATGGCCTACGTTGACCAGAGAACCTCGCTCGGGGGATGCGACCCCGCGAAAACCAGCGAGCTGAAGACCATCTGCTCGGAGGTCTTCGCGAACATAGATATGCACGGATACGAGGGAATGGAGAGAGGAACCGTGGAGTTCTCGCTGGACCTGTCGGACGACGGGGCCGTGCTGACCTTCTCCGATGACGGCGTGGAGTTCGATCCGCTCGGATGGGCGGATGCGGAGCCGTCGGCGGATCCCCGTGACCACCGCAACGGGGGCCTGGGTCTGTTCGTCGTGAGGAGACTCTCGAACGGTCTGTCCTACGAACGCAGGGACGGCAGAAACATCTTGACGATCACAAAGGAGCTTTGAAAATGCAGATAGAGACCAGAAAGGAAGGAGACACCACGACCATCATCCCCCAGGGAGATATCGACTACGCGACGGCACCCGAGCTCGACGTCGTGGTCGAGAGGGAGGCCGCATCCTCGGAGATGCTGGTCATCGACATGTCCAAGGTCGACTACATATCCTCGGCAGGACTCAGGTCCATCCTCAACGCCGACGAGCTGATGGAGAACAAGAAGGGCATCAGACTTACCAACGTCAACCCCAACGTGAAGTCCATATTCGACATGACCAACTTCACCGGAATGCTCAACATAGAGTGACCTCGCTTGACAGTCACCACATACTACGCGGATGCTGGCACATTGGGCGACCCTGCCCTGTTCGAGAAACTCTACAGGGAGCAGCCGCAGTATCGCAGAAAGAAGATCGACGGATTCCGCTTCATGAAGGACAGGGTGCTCTCCATCGGGGCGGGGGCCCTGCTGCAGAGGGTACTCGACATCCACGACGTGAGGGAGCGTGAACCGGTCTTCGGACCGTACGGGAAGCCCTCCATCGGCGAGATCCACTTCAACCTCTCCCATTCGGGAGAGCGGGTGATGTGCACGGTGTCGGACGCCGAGGTCGGCTGCGACGTGGAGATGGTCACGGATATCGATCTCGAGATCGCCCGCAGATACTTCTTCGGCACAGAATACAGATCCATCATCGACTCCGGTGACGGGGATGCCAGGAAGGACACGTTCTTCAGACTGTGGACCCTCAAGGAGAGCTTCATGAAGGCCACGGGACTGGGCTTCCAGATTCCGCTCGACTCGTTCTGCGTGTCTCTGGACGATACCGTCACGGTGGAGCAGCATGTCGATGACAGGGAGTACTTCCTCCGTGAGTTCCGGGTGGAGAGCGGGTACAGATACGCCTGCTGCTCGCTCGATCCGGACATCGACGAGCACATGATCCCGATATCCCTTGTGTGACGCCTGCACCCACAAGAAAACCACAGAGAATCTATCTGAACCTGCGATTCTGAAACGTGTACACAGTTTGTCGTCAACTCCGTTTTATACTCCGTGCCCGTGGTTCCTTCCGATCAGATGTTCGGCTTCAGAAAAAGGAAGTCCAATCTCTTCCCGTCCGACAGCAGAGGGCGCAGGGAGACGATTATGTCAATCCACAGGTACGTCGCTCATGACGACCTGATGAGGGATGGTGACACCATAGACCTGCTTCTCGAACTGATCTCCGACGAGAGCGACCCGTTTCTCAGGAGCGCCTACGTCATCTACTACATCGGCTCCTACAAGCCGTTCGTCAACGGCAACGAGGAGACTGCCAGGAGGATCGCCGACCTCATTCTCGCCGACGACGGCTGGACGATCCCCCAGACATCCTGCTTCCTCAACATGTTCCAGCGGGCCTGCGCCAACTCCTACGACATCGAGGAGATCGGAAGGTGGGAGAAGGCCAACGCCGAGAGACTCGTCCGCTGACCCGTTCTCTTAATTGCGGACTGCCGTCACGGCGACCGGATGTTTCTTTTCAGTGGGTTTTCCGACGGGCACGTCCCGTCCTTCTGACGCTCTGGACCCTCATCTGCTCGATCACCTCGTGGAACCTCTCGTGTCCGAAGATTCCGTTCTCGCCGAGGAATTCGAGTCCGTAGCGACGTCCCATCCTCCCCAGATGGTGCTCCAGCTCCCCGACGTCGGCCTGGTCGGATGAAGAAGGGACCAGAAGAGTCTGGACCATCCTGTCCGATGACAGTCCGGTCATCCCCACCCCGATCAGACGCACGGCATCCCTCCCCGAACCGTCGAGAAGATCCCACGCGGCGTGGGCGATGTCCATAGGGCCCCTTATGACCAGTCCGTTGCGGTTCCTGGTGACCGTCCTCCTTCCGGCATAGCTGATCTTGATGGTGACACCGCTTCCGCGGAGCCGGTACCTCTCGGCCCTCTCGTGTATGTCGATGGACATCAGGAGAAGGACGTCCATCAGGAGGAGATAGTCGGAGACGTCCCTCTGGAACGTCGTCTCCCTGCTGACAGACTTGGCATCCTCCGGCCGGTAGGGGGTGACCTCCCTGTCGTCGATGCCCTGTGCCAGACCGGTGAGGAACCTCCCGTGCTGTCCGAACAGGCGTTCCACGTCGTTCCTCCTGTCGATGATGTCCGAGACCGTCTCGATGCCCATGTCGAGAAGCCTGTCGGCGGTGCGGGGACCCACAGAGTACAGACGTCTGACGTCACGACCGGCCATCATCGAGGCGAACTCCTCCGGCGTCCGGATCTCGAAGTACCCGTCGGGCTTCATCTCCTCGCTGGCAGTCTTGGCGGCGGCCATGCAGTAGGAGAGGCCGACCGAACAGGTGAGGCCCATCTCC
>JAKSHU010000169.1 GCA_024399175.1 archaeon | reverse complement strand
GCGTAGTTTCGGTACGCGGCTTCCCGCGTCTCAGAACTTCGGCACATCCTCGTGCATTTTCACAGATATAAGAAAGACAGACTGCAGTCAGTCAGGTCAGTCTTCCTACAAGACCGGTGACCAGCAGCACGGCTATGATCAACGGAAGCAAATAGGTCAGATAGATCCTCATCCACGGTTGGATCCTGGGACCCTTCCCTGTGTTCGCCTCCTGTCTGAACCTCTTCCATCCCCATCCGTATCTCGAGGTGCAGAAGACGGCGAACACCAGTGCACCACCGGGCAGGAGGAGATAGCTCACCACGAAATCCTCCAGATCCTGCACGGATGTTCCAGGGCCCAGAGGCTGGAATCCGTTCAGGATGGAATATCCCAGTATGCAGGGGATGGTCAGAAGGAACATCAGAGGGGCCACCATGGCGCAGACCTTTCTCCTGCTGCATCCGAGCCTCTCCCTGACGCAGGAGATCTGGGCCTCGAACAGGGTGAGACATGTGGAGAATGCCGCGAGACACATGAACAGGAAGAAGAACGCACCGAACACCTGTCCGCCCGGCATCTGGTTGAAGACGCTCGGCAGGGTGATAAATATGAGGGGAGGTCCGGAGCCGACATCCACCCCGTAGGTGAAGCAGGCGGGGAAGATCAGCAGACCTGCCATGATGGCGATGAGCGTGTCGATGAGTGCCACACGCGACGCCTCCCCGAGCAGCGTGTGCCTCTTATCCACGTAGCTCCCGAAGATGGCCATCGATCCTATGCCGACGCTCAGGGTGAAGAAGGCCTGGCCCATGGCCGCCACGCAGATGTTCCAGGCACCGATGTCGTTGACCACGTCGGGGTGCACGCCGAGATAGAAGTCGATTCCGGAGGAGGCCCCGTCCAGGGTCAGGCAGTACACGCTGAGACAGACCAGGATCAGCAGCATCAGGAGCATCATGGGCTTCATCACGCGCTCCAGACCCTTCTCGAGACCGAAGGAGCATATGAGGAATCCGCCGAACACGACGACGGCCGTCAGTCCCAGCAGGAGTCTCCAGTCCGCCACCATCCCGTCGAAGACATCCCAGAGCTGGGACACGCCGGAGACGGACAGACCTCCCGTCAGTTCCATACCTAGATAGTACAGCATCCACCCGGCCACGACCGCGTAGAACGACATCAGCAGGAAGCATCCCGCCATGCACAGCCATCCCCTCAGATGCCACAGGGAACCCTCCGGATCGAGAGGCCGGAACATCATGAGGGGGCTCCTTCTGCTGGCACGGCCGATTGAGAACTCCATCGTCAGGACCGGTATGCCCAGGACGACCAGGAAGAACACGTAGAGGAGGACGAAGAACCCTCCGCCGTTCTGACCCACGATGTATGGGAACTTCCACACGTTCCCGAGTCCGATGGCACATCCCGCGCTCAGAAGAAGGAAGCCGAGACGGCTGTTGAGACCCTCGCGTTCGTTCCCGTCCGCCATATGGGGATTGTCATCAGTCTAGTATAGAAATACGTGACGGCCAAGGCCGCCACTGAAGTTCCGGGGGTCTCCCCCCGGTGTCAAAGGTTTCAGTGCTTGAGGACGCAGAGACAGTCGACTGCCCAGCAGCCCTGACCCTCTTTGCCTGCGATGATGGGGTTGATCTCGAGCTCGGTGATCTCAGGGTTCTCGTTGGTGATGTGGACGATCTTCCTGATGACATCCTTGATTGCCTCGACATCGCACTTGGGCAGACCGCGTGCTCCGGAGAGGAGCTTGTATGCCTTGGTGGAGGTGATCATCTCGTCGAGCGCCTGCTCGGACATGGGGATGTGCCTCTGGGAGATCTCACGGAGGATCTCGACGTAGATTCCACCGAGTCCGAAGGAGACGACGGGTCCGAACTGTGCGTCCCTCATCATGGAGAGGATGACCTCGGGACCGGAGAGCATCTGCTCGATTGCGATTCCGACGATCTGTGCCTTGGGTGCCTTGGCGGTGACGCTGGTCATGATCTGCTCGTATGCGGCCTTGGCTGCATCGGCGGACTTGACTCCGACGACGACTCCGCCGACATCGGTCTTGTGCTGGATGTCGGGGGAGACGATCTTCATGACGACGGGGAATCCGATCTTGGATGCCTCTGCTGCGGCGGCGTCGGCGGAGGTGACGACTGCTGCGCCGGGAACGGGGATTCCGTATGCGGCGAACATCTTCTTACCCTCGGCCTCGGTCAGGGTGTGCCTGCCCTCTGCGTAGGCGGTGTCGATGAGTCCCTTGACGACTGCGCGTCCGCTTGCGGTGGGTGCCTTGAGCGCGGTCTTCTCCTTGTCCTTGTTGACGCAGTACTTCCTGAGGATGTCGAGTGCGCGGACTGCTCTGTCGGGAGTGGGGTATGCGGGGAACTTTCCGGCCCTGAGGATGGAGATGGCCTCGTCGCACTTCTTTCCGCCTGCGAAGCAGACGGTGGTGGCGCAGGGGATCTCGTCCATGATCTGGACGAGGAGCTTGGCGACTGCGGTCAGGTCGGCGGTGTCGAGGGGGGATCCCATGACGACGAGTCCTCCGACGGAGGGGTCCTTGATGACCTCGCGGATGGCGATCTCGAAGTCGGTTGCAGCTGCGTCTCCACGGATATCGATGGGGTTGGTGATTCCTGCGACCTTGGGGAGTCCGGCCTTGATTGCTGCGATGGTCTCGGGTGCGAGCTGTGCGGCGTGGCAGTAGGTCGCGTTGTAGGCGGCGTCCGCGGACATGACTCCGAGTCCACCGGCGTTGGTGATGATTCCGATGTGGTCCTTCT
>JAKSHU010000168.1 GCA_024399175.1 archaeon | reverse complement strand
GACTACACCGAGACCTACGTCATCTGTTCCGAGTGCGGCAGGCCCGACACCCACATCGACAAGGAGGACAGGACCTTCATCCTCGTCTGCGAGGCATGCGGTGCACGCAGGCCCATCATGGTCAGGAAGGCCGCGAGGCCCGAGGACGCCAACACCCTCCGTGTGGGCGATGTCGTCGAGGTCACCATCAACGACGTCGGAAAGAAGGGAGACGGAGTCGCGAAGTACATGGACTACCTCATCGTCGTCCCCGGAACCACCCGTGGAACCAGGGCCAACGTGAAGATCACCAACATCTCCGCGAAGACCGCCTTCGGACAGGTCACCACCGAAGCGGTCAACCACTGATTAACATGAAGTACTATGTCGAGTCGTACGGCTGCACGATGAACTTCGGCGAGGGCGAAGAGCTCGCCGAACGCATGGATGAACTCGGTTACGTCCGTGCGACATCCGCCGACGACTCGGACATAGTCATCCTCAACACATGCACCGTGGTGGAGACCACGGAGAAGAGGATGATCAAACGTATGAACGACCTCAATGCCGCAGGCAAAGAGGTCATCGTGACCGGATGCATGGCCAAGGCCCAGCCGGGTAGGGTCAGCATCAGGCTTCCGGATTCTCTCATCATCGCCCCCCGGGACTATGGCGACTTCTCAAGACTCGTCGCGGACAAATACGGCTGTTCGGACCCCGTGAAGGTTCCTGACGGCAGGGTCACCGCGATCATACCCATCGCACAGGGATGCTGCGGGAACTGCACATACTGCATCACCCGTTTCGCCCGCGGTTCACTCGTGAGCTATGATCCCGCAAAGATAAAGGCCCGCTTCGATGAACTCGTGGACAGAGGTGCCAGGGAGATCCTCCTCACGGCACAGGACACAGGCTGCTATGGGAAGGACATCGGAACCGACCTCGGGGAACTCATCAGGCTGCTCCTCACCAAGGAGGGGGAGTACAAGATCCGTGTGGGTATGATGAACCCCAACTGGCTCAGGCCCATCCTGCCCAGTCTGATGGATGCCTTCAAGGATGAACGCGTGTACAAGTTCCTGCACATCCCGGTCCAGAGCGGAAGCGACTCCGTTCTGGAGAGGATGAAGAGACATTACACCGTGGGAGATTTCCTCACGCTTGTCAAGGACATCAGATCCTACTTCCCCGACATCAGCATCGCCACAGATCTCATCGCAGGATTCCCCGAGGAGACCGAGAAGGACCATGCCGCTAGTCTGGAACTAATCGGTGCCCTCCGCGCGGACACCCTCAACATCACCAGGTTCTCGCCCAGGCCGGGCACGGTTGCATTCAGCATGCCCCAGATCAACGGAAGGATACTCAAGGACCGCTCCACGGAACTTACCGAGGAGAAGAACAGGGTCGAGGCCCAGATAAACAGCGGACTCGTGGGAAGAAGGTTCAAGGCCCTGGTGAGTGAGGAATCGGCCGATGGAAGCGTCATAGCTCGTACAGACAACTATCGCCCCATTGCCATAAAGGAGAAGCTCCCGCTCGGTTCGGTCATAGAGGCGGAGGTCGTCGAAAGTCACGCGACCTATCTCGTCGGCAGAAAACTCTAATCGTTTTATAGGCGAAACAAATAGCCCCAAACACAGTCCTGTGGTGTAGTGGTCAATCATGCTGGCCTTTGGAGCCGGTGACCCCAGTTCGAATCTGGGCAGGACTACCATCTTCAATGGAGGGAAACATGTTCAGATACTATGTTTTCAACGATGGCGTTGCCACGGAGACAAATGAGTTCTCCAAGAACTGCCTGATGAGCATCGTGGACCCTTCCGAGGAAGAGATAAAGGAACTCTCGGAGAGATTTGGAATCGACAGGAGAATGCTGACCGCAGCAACCGACATCGAGGAACCCTCCATGTGGGAGCACGACGGCGGAATGACCTATCTGATCATAGACATCCCGTTCAAGGACGAAAGAGGGAACTATGACACTGTCCCCCTGATGCTCATAACCTGCGAGGATGCGATTATCGCCCTCAGTGAGAAGAGCACGGGAATCATCGGAAGGTTCATGAAGAAATCCGTGAGAAACATCGATCCCGAGGACAAGATCGGATTCGAGATAAAATTCATCCACAACGTCACCAAGGAATACCAGCAGTATCTCAAGGAGATCGACCAGAAGAGAAGGGATGTCGAGAAGAAGATCAGGACCAAGACGGGAGAGGAGGAGGTCACGCTTCTCCATGACATCGAGAACAGTCTCGTCTACTTCATCACCTCACTGAAAGGTTGCAATGCCATCCTGGAACTCATAAGGCGGGATCACACCATAGATCTGAACAAGGAACAGAAGAACCTGTTCCAGATTACCAGGATAGAGAACAAGCAGGCAATCGAGATGGCGACCGTGTACAAGGAGATTATCAGCAGCACGAGAGACCTGCTATCCACGGAGATCAACTTCAGACTTGAACGTACGATGCAGACCCTGGCGGTCTTCACCATCATACTGACAGTACCTATGGTGGTCACAGGAGCCTATGGGATGAATGTGGACCTCCCCATGCAGAACAACCCCTATGCATTTGGATTGATATTCCTGGGAACCGCAATGATCACCGGACTTCTCTGTCTCTTCTTCAAGAAGAAACGTATCCTCTGATGAAAATCAAAAAAACTTCTCAGAAACAATTTCCTGAAATTTTATAATGATCCGTATTGGAACGGATTGAAAATACAAAAGATAACAACAGATAAGAAACTGAGTATAAGAATGGAAAAAGGGCGTTCGATGCTACGTTTAGTGCGTGATAAGCTGCCAAGGAATTGAAG
>JAKSHU010000167.1 GCA_024399175.1 archaeon | reverse complement strand
TGGCACTTGCCCTGAAGACCATCGGTCTGATGAACCTCCAGCTCGCGTACAAGGACGGAGAGATCTGGATGATCGAGGCCAACCCCCGTGCATCCAGGACCGTGCCCTTCATCTCCAAGGCCACCGGAGTGCCGCTCGCCAAGATCGGTGTCAAGGTCATGCTCGGCAAGAAGCTGAAGGACTTCGGACTCAAGGGATACAGGGCCATCGACCACTATGCGGTCAAGGCCTCCGTCTTCCCCTTCCTCAAGCTCGTCGGTGTCGACTCCATCCTCACTCCCGAGATGAAGTCCACCGGAGAGGTCATGGGAATCGACGAGGACTTCGACACCGCCTGCTACAAGGCGTTCCTCGCCGCCGGACAGGCACTTCCCACCGAGGGAGGAGTCTACTTCACCGTCAATGATGATGACAAGCCCGAGGCACTCAAGATCGCCAGGGACCTCAGGGACATGGGATTCAACATCTATGCCACCAAGGGAACCGCATCCTATCTGAAGAAGAACGGTGTCGGATGCACCGCGGTATTCAAGATCGACGACAACATGAAGCCCAACGCCGTCTCCCTCATGAGGGACAACGTCATCAACCTCGTCATCAATACCCCCACCAACCACTCCGGTGCGGTCAGGGATGGACACAGGATGAGGAGGCTCGCCGTCGAACTGGAGATCCCCTTCATAACCACCATCAACGGCGCCAAGATCGCCACCGGTGCGATCAGGGTCGCCCAGAAGAACAAGATCGGCGTCAAGTCCATGCAGGACTTCCACAAGCTCGTCTGAAACATGTTTCCGACCTCTGGGTCATCACGGCCCGGAGGTCCCATTTCTTCCAACCTTCGGGATGTCCGAGATCGGACATACTGTGTATATCGCCCGCGAAGGCGGGCAATGTTTAAATCACGCGTTACATAGGGAGCGCATTGGCTCCCGCGCGATGGGACGTGCGGAGCGCCCGAGAGGAGAGCATCATGTCCGGTCAGGACGGGTATTACAGGAAACAGGCAAAGGTCTGCGAGGCCAGCGGGGAGATTCCCGGCGATCTTTACGACAAGTACGATGTCAAGAAGGGTCTTCGCGACAAGGACGGAAAGGGAGTCATCACCGGAATCACCAACATCTCCCGTGTCGACGGATACAGGACCGAGAACGGCGAGAGGATCCCGATGGAGGGTGTCCTCGCCTACCGCGGATACAGCATCAACGACCTTGTCAAGAAGCGCAGCGGGACCCATGGTTTCGAAGAGGCCTCCTATCTTCTGGTCTTCGGCGACCTTCCCAGCGCGACCGATCTCGAGGAGTACCGCAGGGAGATTGTGAGCAACATGGAGCTTCCTAACCAGCTCGTCAAGAACGTCATCCTCAGGGAGAACTGCAAGGACATCATGAACACCATGGCCCGCGGTGTCCTGGAGCTCGAGGCATACGACGAGGACATCAACGACGTGTCCCTGCCCCGCATCCTCAGGCAGTGCATCAAGATCATCTCCACCCTGCCCCTCTTCGCCGTCTACGGCTACCACGCCCACAACCACTACGACCTCAACGAGAGCCTCATCATCCACAGGCCCGACCCCGAACTCTCCATGGCAGAGAACATCCTCATGATGCTCCGTGCGGACGGCAAGTACACCGAGGCCGAGGCCAACGCGCTTGACGCCGCGCTCATGATCCACATGGAGCACGGAGGAGGAAACAACTCCACCTTCACTACCAGGGTCATCACCTCCTCCGGATCCGACACCTACTCCGTCATCGCCGGAGCACTGCTCTCCCTCAAGGGTCCCAAGCACGGCGGTGCCAACATCAAGACCATCCAGATGATGGACGACATCAAGGCCAACGTCATCGACCTCGAGGACGACCAGGAGATCGAGGCCTACCTCCAGAAGATCCTCCGCGGAGAGGCCTTCGACGGACAGAAGCTCATCTACGGAATGGGCCACGCCATCTACTCCCTCTCCGACCCCAGGGCCAAGCTGCTCAAGGAGTACGTCACCATCCTCGCGAAGGAGAAGGGATGGGAGAAGGAGCTGGAGCTCTACGAGAGGATCGAGAGGATCGCACCCGACATGCTCTCCGCCAAGAGGAAGATCCCCTTCAAGACCTGCATCAACGTCGACTACTACAGCGGTTTCCTCTACAGGATGCTCAACATCCCCGAGGACCTGTACACTCCCCTCTTCGCCATCGCGAGGGCCTCCGGATGGTGCGCCCACAGGATCGAGGAGATCGTCAGCTCCGGAAAGATCATCCGTCCCGCCTACGTCAGCAACGCCAAGGCCAGGGACTACGTGATGCTCGAGAAGCGTCAATGAAACCACTCCGGATGAGGTCTCCCCTCATCCGGTCATTTTGACATGTGTTCATTTTCTGGACACATTTTCATACATTTTCGATGTTATCAGGAACATATTTTTATTTCAGCATCAGGCTGAACAAGACATGAAGCCTGTAATCAACGACGACCTGTGGTCCGTCTTCACCATCGAGGACACCAGGGAAGTGATCCTGGAATGCATTCGCACCAGCCGTGCCCTCGCGGAGCTCAAGGGACTCATGAGGGCGGGATCGATGCACCGCGCGATGTCCGACTACATCCTCCTCGAGGAGGCCAGGGCGAGTTCCGCGATCGAGGGAGTGGAGGCCGAGTTCAGGGATGTCTTCAAGGCATTCGTGACCACCGAGAAAGACTTCGGGCCCGCGGTGAGGGAGGCCATCAGGGAGGCGGACGCCATCAGGGAGTGTGTAGGCGTTGCACCCTCCGTCAAGATGCTGGAGAGGATATGCTCCACCATCCGCGGAAGCAGGACCCAGATGCGCAGGTCCGGTCAGGACCATTCCGAGGTCGTCAACGGCAGGGCCGTGTACTCCGCACCCCACGGGGAGAACGTCCCCGCCCTGAT
>JAKSHU010000166.1 GCA_024399175.1 archaeon | reverse complement strand
GACTGTCAGCTCAAGGCCAGCGGCTCCAACCTCACCAAGACGGTCAAGGCCGATCTGGAGCGCCTCATGAAGGACGAGCCCGAGAAGTACGAGACCTTCTACAACAGCTTCGGAAAGCAGGTCAAGTACGGTGTCGTCGACCAGTACGGTGCCCAGGCGGACCTCCTCAAGGACCTCATCATGTTCCCCTCCGTCAAGGAGGAGAAGCAGATCTCCCTCGCAGCATATGTGGCATCGATGCCCGAGGACCAGAAGAAGATCTACTTCGTCACCTCGGATTCCGCGGCACACGCCAAGAACCTGCCCCAGGTGGAGCCTGTCACCGACAAGGGATATGACGTCCTCGTGTTCACCGACGAGATCGACACCTTCGTCACCAACACCCTCAGGAACTACAATGAGAAGGAGTTCTGCAACGTCACCTCCGAGGATCTCGGAATCGAGAGCGAGGAGGAGAAGAAGGAGGCAGAGAAGAAGGATGAGGAGTTCAAGGAGCTCACCGACTTCGCGAAGGAGACCCTTGGCGAGAAGGTCGCCGCCGTGAAGATCTCCCACAAGCTGAAGAACCACGCGGTCCTTCTCAGCACCCAGGGAAACATCACCTTCGAGGTCGAGAAGTACTTCAAGGAGATGCCCGGAGCCGAGGGTATGCCTGGTGTCAAGGCCGAGCGTGTCCTGGAGCTCAACGACGAGTCCTCCGCGTTCGCATCCCTCAAGGCCGCATACGAGGCCGACAAGGAGAAGGCCGCCAGGATCGTCAAGGTCATGTACGGACAGGCCTGCATCATGGCAGGACAGCCTCTCGACGATCCCGTCGAGTACTCCGACCTTGTCCTCGGAATGATCTGATCCAAAACCGTTAACGGGGGGAACAATCCCCCCACATATGTGCCAGATATCACTTTTATAGGATAATCCGATACGTGTCCATTTCAGGAGTTCATGAAATGGATGCAATAGTCCTTGTCGGCTTCATCGCCTATTTCATAGTCGTTCTTCTGGTGGGATTCTATTTCTACAACAAGTCCCACGGAATAAAGGACTATGTTCTGGGCGGAAGGAAGCTCAACCCATATGTGGCGGCTCTGTCCGCACAGGCCTCCGACATGAGCGGATGGTTGCTTCTGGGTCTTCCCGGATCAATCTATCTCGCCGGTGTCGGACAGGCATGGATCGGAATCGGTCTCGCAATCGGATCCTACCTCGCCTGGCTCTTCGTCGCAAAGCGTCTCAGACACTACTCTAAGAAAGCGAATGATTCCATCACCCTTTCTCAGTACTTCTCCAACCGTTTCGGTGACAGCAAAAACTACCTCAAGACCTTGAGTGCGATCGTCATCATCGTGTTCTTCGTTCCCTACGTCGCTTCCGGATTCGTCAGCGCGGGAAACGTCCTTCTGATGATTTTCCCTGAATTCGATTACACCATGGCAATGCTCGTGGGAGTCGTCGTCATCATCGCATACACCGTTCTCGGAGGTTTCAAGGCCATCTGCTGGACCGATGTGCTCCAGGCACTTCTGATGCTCGTCGCGATCATCATCGTCCCCCTGGCGGCAATGGGTAACCTCGGAGGATGGGACCACGTCGTGTCCACCATCGAATCCAGCCCCGGATTCTCCGGATTCTTCGACTTCTTCAAGAACGCCGACGGAACCACCATCGGTGCACTCTCCATCATCTCCTCCCTCGCATGGGGACTCGGATACTCCGGAATGCCCCACATCCTCGTGAGGTACATGGCACTCGAGGACCCCAAGGAGGCAAGGGCAGCAAGGCGTGTCGGAACCGGATGGATCATCGTCGCACTGGCTTTCGCCATCCTCGTCGGAATCGTCGGACAGGCATACCACCCCGGATTCACCACCAAGGCCGAAGCCCAGACCATCTTCATCGTCATGGTCGCAGGTCTCTTCGCACCCATCATCATGGGTGTCCTCTACTCCGCACTCATGGCAGCCGTCATGAGCACTGCTGACTCTCAGCTTCTCGTCGCCTCCGCTGCGGTGACCAACGACCTCGTGTCCCTCACCAACAAGGAGTACTCCGAGGAGAAGCTCATGTGGATGTCCAGGATCGTCGTCATCGTCGTCGCCATCATCGCGGCGGTTCTCGCCTGGGACCCCAACAGTTCCATCATGGATCTCGTGTCCTATGCGTGGGCAGGATTCGGTGCCGCGTTCGGACCGGTGGTTCTCCTCTCCCTGTTCTGGAAGAGGTCCAACGGATACGGAGCGCTTGCCGGAATGCTCACCGGATTCATCGTCGTCATCTTCTGGAACACCTTCATGGTCGCCGGAGGAGTGTTCGACTACCACTTCATCGACACCGGTCTCTACGAGCTCGTGCCCGGATTCTTCCTTGCACTCATCGTCATGATTATCGTCAGTCTTGCTACCGCGGAACCCTCCAAGGAGATCCAGGAGCAGTTCGACGAGGTCAGCAACGAGACCGACGGATTCTTCTAAACCTGTTACGGGGGGCCATCCCCCCCCACCCTTTTCCACACACGTTCCCGTTACGCCTGGGTATGCATGATGACGCGTCCGATCTCGGTCGTTGCTGTCCTGCTCATTCGTAATCAGGCTGGTCGTCCAGGCCCTCTCCCGAGCCTTTTGGGGGCCTGTCTCCGAAGGACCCAGTGTCCGCATCAGTGATCGTCTCGGATCCGCTGGAAAGCTTCCCGGCAGATGTCGGAAACACGGGCCATAATGGCCCCCCAGTCTCTGTGAAGACCACATCCGTCCAATCTGGGGCAGGTTGCTGAAACAAGTTTGATGGATGGATGCTATATCCTACACTTTATATACTTGGAACGTATATCAATATTCAAGAGCAGAATGCTCACTGCTCTCTCCTCCAATTAGGTCGGGTGAAACCCGGCCTAAATTTTTCCTGCCTCTTCCGAATCTGATACGGGTGGGTATATCTATTAGCCCCTGAAACATGGG
>JAKSHU010000165.1 GCA_024399175.1 archaeon | reverse complement strand
CCAAGGGATACGACGCCTACGACGCTCAGATCCTCATCGAGGACGCCATCGACAGCACTGGTTCGAGATACCTCGAGAACAGGTACATCAACACCATGAGCGGAGGGGAGAGGCAGAGGGTCATGATAGCCCGTGCCATCGCACAGGCGCCCCGTATCCTGCTGATGGACGAGCCCACCCTGCATCTGGACATCAACACCCAGTTCGAGGCCCTGGATCTCGTCCACAGGCTGTCCCGCGAACGCAACCTCACTGTGATCATCGTATCCCACGACCTGCCGATGGTGGCGAGGTACTGCGACCGCATCGCCATGATCCACGACCGCAGGGTCATGTGCATCGGTACTCCCGAAGAGGTCCTGACCCCGGAGAACATAGAGAAGGTGTTCAATGTCGATGCGGAACTGATAACCGATCCCAAGACAGGACGTTACTCCGTCCTCCTCCACGGTTCCAGCAGCAACTGACGTTGCGTAACACCATTTTTCGATTCCTTAACAAGCCTTATATCATTATCCGAATATCGTGTGTCATTAGGATGGATGCGGTGCCCATGTCACGTAACGGTACGGGAAACAGGAACCAGGATATCGGAAGATACCTCCGGGCCAACAGGCTCAAGTACGTCATGATCGCCGTGGCACTTCTGGCACTTGCAGTTCTGTTCATTTATTCGCTTTATCTCGGAAGCACCGCGGTCACCCTCGACCAGATATTCGGCAACATATTCGGTGACGACGGTACCTGGGAGGGATACGTCATCCATGACATCCGTCTGAAGAGGAGCGTGGCCGCACTCATCGCCGGATGCGGACTAGGAGTGGCGGGAGCGATGATGCAGTGCGTGCTCCGCAACCCCCTCGGTTCCCCCTACACCCTCGGACTGTCCAACGCCGCCGCGTTCGGTGCGGCCCTGGGGATAATGGTCCTCGGAGGAGGACTGGTGAACGGCGGTGCGGTTGCCAGCTACCGTATCGACGAACCGTACATCGTTGCCATCTCTGCATTCGCTTTCTCCATGCTCGCGACCGCCGTCATAGTGGCCGCCATGAAGTTCTTCGGGGCAAGTCCCGCGACGATGGTCCTGGCGGGAATGGCCATCAGTTCCATCTTCTCCGCGGGAATCGCATTCCTTCAGTACCAGGCCAACGAGATGGCCCTCAGCGCCATAGTGTTCTGGCAGTTCGGCGACCTGGAGAAGATCTCCTGGGCCCAGATGCCCATAATCTTCTGGGCCGTGCTGATCCCCCTAGTATACATCTACCTGAATAGGTGGAGCCTGAACGCCATCGACCAGGGCGATGAGGTCGCCCAGAGCCTGGGAGTAAGGGTCGGAAGGACCAGGGTCACCGTCCTGGTGCTGTCCGCCGTGATGACATCCGTGATAGTCTCGTTCGTGGGCATCATCGGATTCATCGGACTGCTCGCACCCCATGTCGCACGCCGTCTGGTCGGTGATGACAAGAATATATTGATTCCTGCATCCGCGGTTATCGGATCCATGGTACTCCTCATCGCGATGATGGTGTCCCAGAATGCATTCGGATTCGTGATCCCGGTGGGAATCATCACCTCGATGATCGGAGGGCCGATGTTCCTGTGGATCCTCTTCGACAGCAGGACGAAGAAAAAGAAGAGGATCGCCGAGTTCGTCAGGAGGGTGAGGGCATGAGCCTCCTGGAAGTCAGGAACGTATCATTCGCATACGACAGGGACCCGGTGCTGAAGGACGTATCGTTCGACGTGGACCAGAACACCATGATGTCGATCCTCGGACCCAACGGTGTCGGAAAGACGACCCTTCTGAAATGTCTCTGCAACCTCCACAGGCCTGATACGGGACAGATCCTCCTAGACGGAAAGGACATACTGGGTATGTCCCCCAGGGACATCGCCCGCGCAGTAGCATACGTCCCCCAGAAGGCCGCCGTGTCCAAGACCACTGTCTTCGATTCCATCCTCATCGGACGCAAACCCCATATGTCCCTCGGAATGGCGGACGAGGACCTCGAGAAGACCTGGCGCATCATCGAGGACCTGGAACTGGAGGAAATCTACCTCAAGAACGTCGACGAGATCAGCGGAGGGCAGTTCCAGATGGTCCAGATTGCAAGGGCTATCGTCCAGGAGCCGAAGCTCCTGATCCTTGACGAGCCTTCCAACAACCTCGACATCTCCAACCAGCACATCATGCTGAGGATGATCGAGAAGGCCGTGCGCGGTAGGGGGCTCTGCACCATCATGACCATGCACGACATCAACCTCGCGGCCTATTATTCGGACAAGTTCCTGTTCGTGAAACAGGGTTCCGTGCACAGCTACGGCGGAAGGGAGACCATCACTTCCGAGAACATCAAGAGCGTCTACGGTATCGATGTGGATGTCATCGAGCACAAGGGTCTGACCACTGTCATACCCCTGAAGGACTGACTAGGGGATGACCACAGTGGATGACGAAGTATGTGTCAGATATTCCGAGGAGACCGAAAGGATAATCGGTGAATGGCAGGCTCATGCCCGTCGCCATCCGGCCTTCGGAGAAGGCAGGGGGATGGACTACATGGCTTCCGTATGGGACGGTGCCGCCGACACCTATTCCGATTGGAACTACTCCCAGATAAAATCCTCGATACTCGACAACCTCTACTACAGGGGTATACTGCGTCCCGATACGACCGTGGTCGATATCGGTTGCGGACCGGGAACCTACGCCAAGCCTATGAGCAGGATGTGCCGTTCGGTACTGTGCCTGGATTCGAGTCCGAAGATGCTTTCCAGACTGCGCGCGGAATGCGAGAGGGAATCTATCAACAACATATCCACAGTGTGGGCGGACTGCTGCGACATACCATCGGGATGCAGGAGCGGTGTTGCATTCTGCTCCCTGTGCCCTCCGATGAACAATCCCGAATCCGTATTGTCTCTCGAAGATTGTGCGGACGAGTGGTGCGTCTATATCTCCTCGGCCAACGCGGTAGGCAGTCTGGAGCCCGAGA
>JAKSHU010000164.1 GCA_024399175.1 archaeon | reverse complement strand
CAGCAATGTCCGACGAGGAGATCGTCGCAACCGTGAAATCCGCAGACGAGGAGCTTTACACCAAGGTCTCCGCAATCACCGGAATCGTCATCGCAGACGAGGAGTCCGAGGATGACAAGGTCCTCAGGCAGGGCTACGAGACCGCAGTCGCCAATGTCGGAGAGGACAAGGCGGCAGCAATGTCCGACGAGGAGATCGTCGCAACCGTGAAATCCGCAGACGAGGAGCTTTACACCAAGGTCTCCGCAATCACCGGAATCGTCATCGCAGACGAGGAGTCCGAGGATGACAAGGTCCTCAGGCAGGGCTACGAGACCGCAGTCGCCAATGTCGGAGAGGACAAGGCGGCAGCAATGTCCGACGAGGAGATCGTCGCAACCGTGAAATCCGCAGACGAGGAGCTTTACACCAAGGTCTCCGCAATCACCGGAATCGTCATCGCAGACGAGGAGTCCGAGGATGACAAGGTCCTCAGGCAGGGCTACGAGGCAGTCGTCGCAGCAGTCGGAGAGGACAGGGCGAACGAGCTCACCGACTACGAGATTGTCGCAGTCATCAGCGAGGTCGATCCCGCACTCTACACCAAGGTCTCCGCAATCACCGGAATCGTTGTCGCTGCAGAGGTCGCAGAGGGAATCGAGGTCGAGGAAGAGGATGACGGATTCGAGCTCACTCTCGAGCCCACCACCCCCGCAGGATTCCTCAGGAGGGCCTGCTGGAACAAGGGTCTCCGCTGCAGGAAGGACTATGGTCCCTACTACATCCCCGTCGCATTCGTCAGGAGCAAGGTCGCAGTCTACATCGACGGACCCACTCCCGACAACCGCAACGACGAGACCCTCAGGTCCCAGTCCTGGGTCGTTCTCCACTTCGCTGAGTCCAAGATCACCAACGGAGCTGAGGAGGCACAGATCGTCTACGACGCTGTGAAGGAGAACACCCGTGCTCTGAAGAAGGCAAAGGCCAAAAAGAAGAAGAAGCGCTGATGCCGGAAGGGGGAGAGATCCCCCTTCAAACCCCTTAATCACATTTTTTTCTCGAGCTTCAAAAACGTCTCTGCATCAGGCGGGACCTGGCCGTCGATCTTTTTCAAAACATGATGTGCCAGACGATCACTTGCGATGTCAGGGCGCATACCCGTGTGGCCAGACAGGATTCTTTCCAATGTTCTATAGAAATATATAGTCCGAGGCCTTGATGGGATTCAATAAGAGGCTGATTAATTTGTTTTGCCCAGAATGCGGTTCTATGATGTTTCCGGTAGACGGAAAGTATGTCTGCAGGTCCTGCTCCCACAGCATGGATATCAGTGGAAAAGCACAGGTTTTCAAGACCAACTCCAAAGAGAAAGAGGTCGTCGTACTCACCGAGGATGAGGCACTCCTGCCCAAGACCACCATCCTCTGCCCCAAGTGCAGCCACACCGAGGCCTATTTCGTCATCAGGCAGGTGCGCGCCGCGGATGAGCCTGAGACCAGGTTCTACCGCTGCTGCAAATGTAACCACAACTGGAGAGAGAACTGAAAGGCGGTGAGCTTTTGTTCAAAGCAGAAATCAAAGCCGATACTCTGAAGACCCTGGTGAATGTGATCTCCACCGTGGTCGACGAGGTCAAGATCGCAATCCACCCCGACTCCCTCGGAATAAGGGCCATCGATCCCGCACGTGTCGCGATGATCAACATCGATGTCTCCAAGGAGGCATTCGTCAGCTTCGAGGCTGACGAGGGCGAGATGGGCTTCGACCTCGACAAGATAAAGAACATCATCAAGCTGGCCGGGCCCGGGGACACCATCCTCATGGAGCACGACCCCAACCAGGGCAGGCTCTCCATGACCATCGGCAACATCATCAGGCGCATGAGCCTCGTGGACACCAACGGAATGAACGATCCCAGCGTCCCCCCGCTCGAACTCGGCACCAAGGTCCAGATCAACGCGGACCTCCTCCAGAAAGGAATGCGTGCCACCGAGACCATCGACTCGGATCACATCAAGATGGAAGCCGACAGCGAGGGATTCACCCTTTCCTGCGACAATGATCTGGACTTTGCCAGCCTCAAGGTTCCCGCATCTGAGCTGAAGGCCCTCGAGGCCCAGCAGCACGTCGCCAGCTCCTATTCCAGGGACTACTTCTCCAACATCGTGAAGTCCATTCCCGGCAACGTTCCCGTCAGCCTCCAGTTCGACCCAGACTATCCCATAAAGCTCCTGTTCGAGCTCTCTGATGGAAATGCGCATGCCTCCTATCTCCTGGCACCCAGGATCGAGGGTGAGTGAGACCATGGCAGAACTCAGCGTGGACGAGATTCAGAACATCGCCAACAAGATGAGGCTTGACGTAGTCGAGATGACCACTGAGGCCGGTTCCGGTCACCCCGGTGGTTCCCTGTCTGCGGCGGACGCGGTCGCGGCACTCTACTTCCGCATCATGAACGTGGACCCCCAGAACCCCTACATGGAGGACAGGGACAGGTTCGTCCTCTCCAAGGGTCACGCCGCACCCATCCTCTACGCGGCACTCGCCGAGAGGGGATACTTCCCCACCGAGGAGCTCAAGACCCTGAGGAAGCTCGGCACCAGGCTGCAGGGACATCCTGCATACCGCGACGTGCCCGGCGTGGAGGTAACCACCGGTTCGCTGGGTCAGGGACTCAGCATGGCCTGCGGAATCGCCCTCGCTGGAAAGATGGACAACAAGGACTACCACGTCTACTGTCTGCTCGGCGATGGAGAACTCCAGGAGGGACAGAACTGGGAGGCCGCGATGTTCGCACGTGCATACGGACTCTCCAACCTCGTGGCTCTGGTGGACCGCAACAGGCTCCAGATCTCCGGCAACACCGAGGAGGTCATGGGACTGGATCCCCTTCCCGAGAAGTTCAGGGCTTTCGGATGGAACGTCGAGATCATCGACGGACACAACATCCGTCAGATCATCGAGGCCTGCGGAAAGGCAACCAGGTCCAAGAAGAACCCCACGGTCATCATCCTCAACACCATCAAGGGAAAGGGAGTCTCCTTCATGGAGAACAACGCAG
>JAKSHU010000163.1 GCA_024399175.1 archaeon | reverse complement strand
GCCGGGGGCGGGTCCGGGGAGGGCTGGTCCGGTCCGTCCGACCGGGGAGCCGGTCACGGTGGTGGAAGGGGGTGCGGGACCGCCCAGATGCCTGTATGCCCAGAGGGTTCCGACAACCACGGGGATCGTGAGGATGATCGCGATGGCGACGGTGACCCAGGAATACAGCATATCGGGGAAGATGCAGCCGTAGATTCCTATGACCAGGAGATCCAGTCCGGGGATGATCATGTATGCACCGGAGACGTTGGCCTCGGCGATGATGAGGATGAGTCCGAGGATGACGAGAGCCAGTGCAACGTAGAACTGCTCCATGTTCAGACCTTCGTTTCATCCACGAGGAGTTCGACCTCGTGGACCTCTTCCTTCATCTGTTTCTCGTAATACTCGGTCTGTGCCTTGACCTCTGCCTGGGTGGGGATGGGTCCGAGGATGTCGTCAGGATCTCCGATTGCTGCACGGATGGATTCGGTATCGGAAACCTCGCGGTCGGCGACCTTGTTGGTGGATCCCATGTATTCGGATACTCCGTCGACGAGCTTGGTGAGTTCAAGGGGGAAATAGATCTTCGAGGACTGTCCGTTTCCGACTGTCTTGAGGGTGTCCATGGAAACGATGGACATGGCCTTTGAATCCATGGATGCCGCACCTACGGAGAGGATACGGAGTTTCTGTGCCTCTCCCTGTGCTTCCAGGATGGTTGCGAGCCTCTTTCCTTCGGCTTCGAGGATCATGGACTGCCTGGTACCCTCGGCCTCGAGGATCTTGGACTTCTTCTTTCCCTCTGCCTCCATGATGGCGGACCTCTTCATTCCGTCTGCTTCGAGGATGGCTGCACGCCTCTTCCTCTCGGCGGAGGTCTGCTCCTCCATGGATTCCTTGACCTTGGGTGCGGGATCGACTTCCTTGATCTCGACGTTCTCGACCCTTACACCCCATTTGTCGGTGTTCTCGTCGAGGGTGTCCCTGAGCTGGATGTTGATGTTCTCCCTGGAGGAGAGGATCTCGTCGAGCTCCATCTGTCCGATGACGGAACGGAGGGTGGTCTGTGCCAGGTTAACGGTGGCGAGACGGTAGTTGGTGACCTCGAAGAATGCGTTCTTGGGATCGGTGACCTTGATGTAGATGATGGCGTCGACATAGACGGGGGAGTTGTCCTTGGTGATGACCTCCTGCTTGGGGACGTCCATGACCTCGGTACGGAGGTCCATCTTGATCACGGTGCTGATCAGAGGCGTTACGATATTGAGACCCTGGTCGAGGATCCTGACGAACTTACCGAGCCTCATGTAGACCGCCTGTTCGTACGGCTGGACGATCTTCACTCCGCTGGTAGCGAAAGCGATGATGACCAGGACCAGGAATACAGCGAGAATTACGATTCCGATTCCCATTTTACCACAAATCGATGTACGGTTTCTGAATACTAAAAGCTAGCACCCTTATATTTTACAAGGAACATGGGGTGGCATATTGGCCTAAGGCCGGAGTGATTCAAATGAAGCAGCTTGTCCTTATCAGACACGGAGAAAGCGAATGGAACAAACTCAACCTTTTCACCGGATGGACCGACGTGGAGCTTTCCGAGAAAGGATGGGACGAGGCTAAGGCCGCAGGTCTCCTGATGAAGGAAGAGGGATTCACCTTCGACAAGTGCTACACCTCCTACCTGAAACGTGCCATCCACACCGCACAGACCGCACTCGCCAACATGGAGCTCGACTGGATCCCCATGGAGAAGCACTGGGAACTCAACGAGAGGCACTACGGAGCACTCCAGGGACTCAACAAGGCAGAGACCGCAGAGAAGTACGGAGAGGAGCAGGTCACCCTCTGGAGGAGGTCCTACGACGTCTGTCCCCCCGCACTCGAGGTCGACGATGAGAGGAACCCCGGAAAGGAGAAGAGGTACGAGGGAACCCCTGCAGCAGGCCACCCCCTCACCGAAAGCCTCGAGATCACCGTCGAGCGTGTAGTCCCATTCTATGAGAACGTCATCGTCCCCGACATCAAGGCGGGAAAGAAACTCCTCATCGCAGCCCACGGAAACTCCCTCAGGGCCCTCGTGAAATATCTTGACGGACTCACCGCAGAGCAGATCATCAAGGTCAACATCCCCACCGGAGCACCCCTTGTCTACGAATTCGACGACAACATGAACGTCATCGGAAAGAGGTACCTCGGAGACCAGGAAGCCCTCGCCGCAAGGGAGAAGGCTGTCGCAGACCAGGCAAAGAAGAAAGCCTGAATACCGACAGGAGGCCCCGCATGGAAGTGGAAATCATTCAGAAAAGGTGCTGTGCCAGGATCTCCGCCGTCGTCGACGGAAAGGAGGTCGGCTACCTCACCTATTCGATCGACAACGGCACCCTCGACATCGAGCATACTGTGGTCGACCCCTCCATGAGGGGACAGGGCATCGCCAGGAAAATGGTCGAGAAATGCGATGCGTTCTGCAGAGAGGAGGGTCTGAACATCAAGGCAAGCTGTTCATATGCGGCCAAGGTCCTCGGTATCGACTGCCCCAACCCATCCTGCAGAATCAATTAATGAATCAGTCAATCCTTTTTTAAGGCCTCTTAAAAATTTAGGAGGCGCCTAAATTTTAATATCTGCTTCACAATCCGCACCTAATGTCGCTTCTCGAAATCAAAGACCTGCACGTCGAAGCCGGCGGCAGGGAGATCCTCAAAGGAGTCTCCCTCAACCTCGAGGAAGGAGAGACCTGTGTTCTCTTCGGTCCCAACGGTTCCGGTAAATCAACACTTCTAGCAAACATCATGGGATACGGACAGACCAAGGTCACCTCCGGTCAGATCCTCTTCAAGGGCGTCGACATCACCTACATGACCGTCGACCAGAGGGCAAAGCTCGGTATCGGAATGATGATGCAGAGGCCCCCGAACGTAGTCGGAGTCACCCTCGGCAACCTTATCGCCGCCACCGCAAAGAACGGAAAGGGTACCACCGGACACGAGAAGGAGTTCAAGATGCAGGACTTCATGGACAGGGATGTCAACGTCGGATTCTCCGGCGGAGAGATCAAGAGGTCCGAGCTG